>JAFZMK010000083.1 GCA_017553285.1 Rhodocyclaceae bacterium | reverse complement strand
TTCCGCGCCGCGCTGCGCGCCGAACACGAACGCAAACAGGCTTCTACCCGTGTCGCTCCGTTCTTCCACAGCCAGCAACGCATGGCGGGTCTGCCCTTGCAGGTGAGTGAAGTGATGATGCGTTCGGCTGCCCAGTGGTATTCCCGCTGGTATACCACCGCCGCCAATTCCCTGCTGCTGGCAGCATGATGAGGTAACCAACCAGCGCAAACAGGTTTTTCAGTGTGTCTCCCTCCTCTCCTGTCTATCAGGAGATTTCACACCCGACGCTGTCGGGTGTTTTTTTTTGTCTGTTTGCAGGGCTTAGCGGCGGCTGCGGTAAAAGACAAACAGCACCAGCAAAGCGCCCAGCGCGAAAAGGGCAGCGCGGTTTTCTTGCAGCAGTTGCGAGACTGTGACCGGCTCGGGCGGCAGTTCGCGGGTGAGCACAAGGGTGGCGGTGTGCGCCGTTTCGCTTTGCTGCGCGGGCGGCGCAATCTGGGCGAGGATTTCCCGCGCCTGCTGTGCGGGTACTTCGTCATACTGCGGCGGCAGCGCGCCGGGCTGTTGGTAGTCCGCTGTGGTCAACATGCCGTAGCGCGGCGTGAAGTTGTGCGGCGGATTGCCGACGTAGAACTGGAACGGAAGGGATTCGTAGGCGAAATTTTTTCCGGTGTCGCGCACCTGCTGGACGGCAAAGTGCAGGTGCGGCCCGGAAGAAAAACCCGTGCTGCCGGATAGCCCGATGACTTCGCCTTCCTGCACCTGCTGGCCGGGCGTGACGACAACGCCGCCGGGGGCAAGGTGGGCATAGACTGCGCGCGTGCCGTCGGCGTGCTGGATGAGGACGACGTTGGCCTGGCCTTCCATTTCCGGCGTCAGGCCGCCTTCGGTGTGGGCAAATTCGGTATAGATGACCGTACCGGCGCGGGCGGCGACGATGGGCGTGTCTTCCGGCATGGAAAAATCGACGGCGTACTGGCTGCCGGGTTCGGAGTGCGTGGAAACGGGGCCGCCGGTGCCCTGACTGACGAGGAAGGTTTTGCCATCCGGAAACGGCAGGCGGTAGCGCGCGCTGGGCGAGTGCGAGGCGCGAAAGTCGCCCAAGCCCCAGAGGTAGCGCATACGGAAAGACATGTTTTGCGCAGGATTGGCGGGCACGACCGTGCCCAGCACGATGCCTGCGCGCTTGGGCGGCACGATGGTGACAACCGGAAACTGCCCCAGTCCGGAAACATTGACCGCCTGATGTAGCTCAATGCGCACTGAAACGGGCGCGACACCGTTGTTGTAGGCGACCAGCCGGAAACCCGTGGTGCTCTTTTCGGAAGTGACCTTGAAGTCGTAGCGGTCGGCCAGCCGTGCCTGCGCGCCTTGTGGCCAGAGGCAGACGCACAGCGCGAGACAGAGCAGGAAACGAAGCAGGGCGGCGGTGTTCATGGTGCGCTTTTATCGTTTGCGCGCGCAGCTTCGTCAAGCTGGCGCAGTTGCCGCAGCTTTTCGGCGATGCGCATTTCCAGCCCGCGTTCGACGGGGCGATACCAGCCGGGTTCGGCCATGCCTTCGGGCAGATAGGTTTCACCGGCGGCGTAGGCGTTGGGTTCGTCGTGGGCGTAGCGGTAGGCTTTGCCGTAGCCGAGTTCCTTCATCAGACGGGTGGGGGCGTTGCGCAGGTGAATGGGCACTTCGCGGCTGCCGTCTTCGCGCACGAAAGCGCGCGCCTGGTTGTAGGCCATGTAACCGGCGTTGCTTTTCGGCGCGACGGCCATGTAGAGCACGGCTTGCGCCAGCGCCAGTTCGCCTTCTGGCGAGCCGAGGCGCTCAAAGGTGAGGGCGGCATCGTTGGCAAGCTGGGCGGCGCGCGGGTCGGCCAGTCCGATGTCTTCCCAGGCCATGCGGATGATGCGGCGGGCGAGATAGCGCGGGTCGGCGCCGCCGTCGAGCATCCGGCAAAACCAGTACAAGGCGGCGTCCGGATGCGAGCCGCGCACGGATTTGTGCAGCGCCGAAATCTGGTCGTAAAAAGCATCGCCGCCTTTGTCGAAACGGCGCGTTTTGCTGCCCAGCGTTTGCAGCACGAAACTTTCGTCCAGCACGCTTTGCCCGCTGGCGCGGGCGGCGGTGGCGAGTTGTTCGACCAGATTGATGAGGCGGCGGGCGTCGCCGTCGGCAAAATCCACGATGCGGCTGCGGGCGGGCGGCTCCATGCGCGGCGAATCGGGCTGCGCCAGCGCGCGTTCCAGCAGCGTGTGCAAGGCGTCGTCATCCAGGGCTTCCAGCGTGTAGACCTGCGCGCGCGAGAGCAGGGCGGCGTTGACTTCAAACGACGGGTTTTCCGTGGTGGCGCCGATGAAGGTAATCAGCCCTTGTTCGACGAAGGGCAAAAAGGCGTCTTGCTGCGCTTTGTTGAAGCGGTGGACTTCGTCGACAAACAGGATGGTGCGCCGCGCGGCGGCGCGGTTGGCGCGGGCGCGTTCAATGGCTTCACGAATATCCTTGACGCCGGAAAACACCGCCGAGAGGGCGATGAAATCGGCCTCAAAAGCGTGGGCAAACAGGCGGGCGAGCGTGGTTTTGCCGACCCCGGGCGGCCCCCAGAGAATCAGGGAATGCGGCTGTCCGCTGGCAAAGGCGAGCGCCAGCGGTTTGCCGGGGGCGAGCAGGTGGCGCTGACCGGCGACTTCTTCCAGACAGCGCGGGCGCAGACGTTCGGCCAGCGGTGCATCGGGCGCGACAGTGTCGGACGTGCCTTGCGGCGCGGAGGATACGGGCGCGGCGTGGCCGAAGAGGTCCTCATCCATTGGCGGCGGCGGGGATGGGGACGGCGTCGATGATGTCGGCGCCTTGCGGCGGGGTGAAGCGGAAAATGTCCGACGGCAGCGGCTGCCCCAGTTGGGTGTCCAGCAATTTCAATTCGGTGCGCTGGCCGAAGTTGTCGAGGATGCTCATGCGCTCAATACGCCCCGCGCGCAGCCCGATGCGCACTTCGGTGAAACTGCCCCCCGCCTGGCGCGGACGGGCAAGCACCCATTCGAGGCCGTCCGCGTCGGGCTGGTTTTCCAGCGTGAAATGGGTGTCCAGTGCTTTTTCACCGGCGAGGATGGCGGCGGGCGTGGCGGCCAGCCCTTCGCCGGTTTTGTGGCGCGTGGCCTGTTTCAGTTCCGGGTCCCACGACCAGAAGGTTTGCCCGTCGCTGACCAGCAGTTGTTCGTAAGGCTGCTCATAGTGCCAGCGGAAGCGGTCCGGACGGGCGAAGCTGAACTGGCCTTGCGAGCGTTCCGTAGCCGTGCCGGAAGGGGCGTAGACGATTTGCTCGAAATGCCCGCTGCCCTGTTGGGTGCGTTGCAGAAACTGACGCAATTGCTGGATGCCGTCGGCCAACGCTGGCGCGGTGAAAAGCAGCGCGGCCAGCGCGAACAAACAACGGCGCAGCGGGGCGGGGCGGGGTCTCATGCGTCTTCCTCCGTGTGGTTGGGCGCGAGCACTTCGCGGTTGCCGTTGTGCCCGGGGGCGGACACCAGTCCGGCGTGTTCCATCTGTTCAATCAGGCGCGCGGCGCGGTTATAGCCGATGCGCAAATGGCGCTGCACCAGCGAAATGGACGGACGGCGGGTTTTCAGCACGATGGCCACGGCCTGGTCATACATCGGGTCGGCCTCGGCATCGCCGCCGCCGCCGCCCGCACCGGCGAAGGCGTCGGCATCTTCGGGCGGGTTGAGGATGCCCTCGACATAATCGGGCGGCCCCATGCGTTTGAGGTGTTCGACGACTTTGTGCACTTCTTCGTCCGCCACGAACGCGCCGTGCACGCGCAGCGGCAGCCCCGTGCCGGGGGCGAGATAGAGCATGTCGCCCATGCCCAGCAGGGTTTCCGCGCCCATCTGGTCAAGAATGGTGCGCGAATCAATTTTGCTGGATACCTGAAAGGCGATGCGCGTGGGCACGTTGGCCTTGATGAGGCCGGTGATGACGTCCACCGACGGGCGCTGCGTGGCGATAATCAGGTGAATGCCGGCGGCGCGCGCCTTTTGCGCCAGACGCGCGATGAGTTCTTCCACCTTCTTGCCGACCACCATCATCATGTCCGCCAGCTCGTCGATGATGACCACGATGTGTGGCAAACATTCCAGCGGCTCCGGATTTTCCGGGCTGAGGGAGAACGGATTGGTCACTGGCGTGCCGTGCTTGTGGCCTTCCAGAATGTGTTTGTTGAAACCCGCAAGATTGCGCACGCCCACGGCGGCCATCAGGCGGTAACGCTTGTCCATCTCGCCCACGCACCAATCGAGCGCGTTGGCGGCGTGTTTCATGTCCGTGACCACCGGCGCGAGCAGATGCGGGATGCCTTCGTAGATGGAAAGTTCCAGCATTTTCGGGTCGACCATAATCAGGCGCACGCGCGAAGGCTCGGATTTGTAGAGCAGCGAAAGAATCATCGCATTGATGCCCACCGACTTGCCCGAGCCGGTCGTCCCCGCCACCAGCAAGTGCGGCATCTTGGCCAAGTCTGCCACCACGGGCTGGCCGCCAATATCCTTGCCTAGCGCCACGGTGAGCGGCGAAGCCATGTCGTTATAGACCTTGGAGCCGAGAATTTCCGACAGCCGCACCACTTGCCGTTTCACGTTCGGCAATTCCAGCGCCATGCACGATTTGCCCGGCACGGTTTCCACCACGCGAATCGACACCAGCGACAGCGAACGCGCCAGGTCTTTTGCCAGATTCACCACCTGACTGCCTTTCACGCCCGTAGCCGGTTCGATTTCGTAGCGCGTCACCACCGGCCCCGGATAGGCCGCCGTCACGCGCACCTGCACGCCAAACTCGCTCAACTTGGTTTCAATCAGCCGCGAGGTGTATTCCAGCGTCTCGGGCGAAGGCGGCTCGTTATCGGTGGGCGGCGGGTCAAGCAAGGAAAGCGGCGGCAATTCCGCCTCGCCAAACTCGGCAAACATTGTCTGCTGGCGTTCCTGTTCGACGCGCTCGGACTTGGGCACGGAGGGCAGCGAAGGTTCGATATGGCGCGGCACGGTCGGCTCTGCCATTTCCTTGAGGCGACGCGAGCGCACCTTTTCTTCGCGCTCGCGCGCCACCACCTGCCCACGGCGCCGGTCCAGCCAGCCTTCCAGCACGCGCACCACCACGCGGCGCAATGTGCGCCAGAAGTGTTCCAGCAGCGTGCCGGTGCGCTCTGCCACGTTCATCCACGAAAAGCGGCAAAGCATACTCACCCCCGCCACCACCAGCGCCACCAGCAGCAGCGTGCTGCCGGTAAAGCCCAGTGCCGACTGCGCCAGCCAGGCAATGCCCGCGCCCAGCACGCCGCCTGCCTGATTGGGCAACTGCGTGCCGTGCGAATGAAAGCGCAGATGTTCCAGCCCGCAGCCAGCCAGCAATACCAGCACAAAGCCGCCCACAATCAACAGCAGCGAACGGCGCGGCACGGCGTGATTGTTTTGTTTCCACTCGCGGCGCAGCGACCAGCCCAACCCGTAGCCCAGAAACACCACCCACCACCACGCCGAACGCCCGAACAGCGACACCATGATGTCCGCCAGATACGCCCCCGCCGTGCCCAGCAGATTGTGCGTGGCATAACCCGAAGGTGCCGAATGCGACCAGCCCGGGTCAGCGGGCGAATAGCCCAGCAAAGTCACCGCCAGCAGCACCGCCACCGCCATCAGCCCCAACCAGCGTGCTTCGTAGAGCAAAACGGGAATGCGGTCAGGCAGCGCGCGCGTAGCCATCGGGCGGCGGGAAGAAGCAGAAGAAGAACGAGCCATGAAACGAAAGGTTCAACAAAAGCGAAACTGCACATTATCCCACAGGCGGGCGACGGATGCTGCAAGGCGGCAAGAATGCAAACGGGCGCAATCCAGACAGCACAAAGCCCGCTTGCGCGGGCTTTGTGTTGGGTGCGCCGCACGGCGGCAGGCGGCGCGGTCGGGGGGCGGGTTATTCTGGCTTGCCGTCCAGTTTCTCGGCTTGCTTGTCTTGCTTGTCCAGATTGCGCTGGATTTTTGCCGATTCCAGCAGGCGGGCGAGGCGGGCGATTTCATCTGTGCCGTCTTCGTCCTTGTCTTTCTTTTCCAGCCCCGGAATCAGCGCCAGTTGCGCTTCGTCCCTGGCAAGCTGCTGCCCACGGCTGGAAAGCTGCACCAGTGGTTTGCCAAGCGCAAGCGCGGCGGTGTTGGCCTTGGCGAGTGCGAGTGTGCCGGCAGCATCACGTTCTTGCGCGGAAAACGCCTCTTTCGCCACCGTCTCGCCGGTCTTGGGCGAAGCATTGGCAATGGCAGCAACGAGCTTGAAACCGTCAATCGCCGAGGGGCGGGTATCGTTGTAGAGACTGCCCGCATAGCCCGGCAGGGTGGTGCGCTGGTATTCCATCTGGTTGTATTTCTTGTCGGTGTTGATGCCGTTTCCGTCAGCACCAAATTCCTTTGAGCCTAAGGTGAAGCCCACGGCATGGATGCTTCGTTCGGAATCGGGAAGCAGACCTGCTTCCCTGAGCCTGCGCCCGACGTTCCACATTTCGTCATAGCTGGCGTCCATGACATTGACATCTTTCACGATGTCCATGAACTTGTCGTAATCCTGCTGGCTCAACACGCCGCCCAAGATGCCGTCGGGACTGCTTTGCGCGCCCACCTTGACGGTAAAACCTTCGTACTGCTTCGGGTCGGTCGCGGCGCGGCTGGTGTTCTGGGCAAGGCGGTCGAGATGGGAATTGAGACCGACAGAGGATTGGGACATGTGCAGCGAGGAAATATTCATGGCTGTGACTCCTTTCCGTTTTTGTTTTCAATTTTCAAATATCCAAACAGCAGCCGCCCGAAGGGGCGACGGCTTTTCGGTGGTGATGATTTTGTCAGGTGTCGGTAGGGTAGGACGGAAGGTTGTAGAGAGGAATTGTTCCTTCCATGCCCAGTTACGAATCCATGGTGTGCTCGGAACCGCGTTCAGCGGCGAGCACGGCACATTATACACAATTTGACACAGTTCGACGGTTTGATGCTTCGTCGGTTGCCTAAAGTTTTCGCCCGACGTGCCGTCTACAATGGTTTGAGAACATACGACACGATTCACACGGGAGACAGGTCATGAACATCAGCACGCTTGGCAGCCAGTTGAACAACCAAGCTGCGCTTTCTGCGCTGACCATGGGTACGCAAGCCAGCCGCAACAAGGGCAAGCAGGGCAATGACCCGATGCGCGCGCTCTCGGGCGCTATCGCGCTGCAAGGCGGTGAGGAAGATGGCGCCATGACGCAGCGCCTGCAACAGATGAAAGAATCGGTGCAGGCGCTCGGCGGCACGCAAAACAGCAAAGAAGCGCGCAAACAGGCGGCTATCAAGAAAGTGGAGCAACTGAGCCAGCGCGCGGAACAGTTGAAACAAATGCTGCAAAAAGGTTCGCCCATTACCGGCACCTTTGCCAAAAACACCGCTCAGGAACTCAAGTCGATTGCCAAGCAACTGGCTGCGGCAGTGAAGGACATCCGCGCCGCCAAAGACGAAGGGGGCGCAGAAGGCGGCGGTGCTGACCTTTCCGCCCAAGTCTCGGCCACAGCGCAGGCTGCCGAGAGCGCCGCCAGTGCCGCCGGTGCGGATGCCGAACAGGCCGAAAGCGGCGCCGAACAAGCCGCCAGCGATGCGGAAAGCAGCGCGAGTCAGGCCGAACAACAAGCCTCCCGCGCAGCCGAACGCGCCGCCGAAACCAGCGCCACCGGTGCGGAACAGGCTGCTACTGACGCTGTCGCCGCGGGCACGGACGCCGCTGCCCGCGCGCAGAGCAGTTCCTCGGCAAATGGCGAGGATGATTTCGACAAGAAGCTGGAGCGAATGATTGAGCTGACCAAAATGTCCATCCGCCACGCCGCCGGTCTGCTCAAAGCGCGCCTGAAAGACCAGCATAGCAAGGAAGCCAAAGACTGCGACGAGGCGATTCAGACCCTCCAGAAAATGGACGACGACCGCATGGCAGAATCCGCCACCTACGACAGCACCGGCGGCCTGCGCGACCTCAACAGCCTGGGTTCCCTCGGCTTGAGCGTGCAGGTATAAACGCCGCCTTTCCCTCGCCGCCATCACCAAAAAGCCCGCGCGAGCGGGCTTTTTGGTGGCTTGTGCCACAAACCGCAAGCCAATGCAGGCAGGGCGCGTGGCTTGTTGGGCGAGAGAATTGTCCGCACGGCAAAAAAAGCCGCCATGTCCGGCAGGTGTTGCCGTGTGGAAAGTTTGCGTGATGGATGCGCAACTGCGCAACCATCCTGCCGATGGAAGGCTTGTTTTCTGCGTCGGCACGAATCTTGCATGTGTCTGGGCATCAGAGACGATTTTCACAAGGGGAACGATCATGCTGCTCTCAGGGCTGAACAACATCGCCGCCACGTACATGCAACTGGCTGTGTACAAAGGGCTGCGCGGGCAATCGGGCACGGAAGGCACGCAGTCCAGCGGGGAGACGAAAGATGCCAGCAGCGTGGTGACGCTCTCGGATGCCGCCAAAGCCTTGGCATCCAAACCGCTCACTTTTGAGGAAGTCGGCAAACAGGCGCGCGAAAAACTGGACGAAATCATCAAACAGAC
>JAFZMK010000082.1 GCA_017553285.1 Rhodocyclaceae bacterium | reverse complement strand
GTGGCGGCGCGCTGGTTGCTGCACAAAATGCCGCCGGTCACGCGCACGGTGTGCCTGGAATTTTTCGGGCAGGTGCGCGAAGCCGTGCCCGCGATTGTCGAAATCACCGATTACTTCAAACCCGCCGGTGCCGGTTTTCAGGCGGGCGTGCGGCTGGCGGGGCTGGAACATCTGGACGAGCGCTATGTCAAAGCCGTCGGTTACGCCACCAAGGCCGATCGCACCGGTCGACCGAAAATGGTGCTGATTGGCGATCTGGTCGGTCATGACGAAGAAGCTGTGCTGCGCGCTGCCGATGAGGTGGTGCGCATGTGTCAGGCGCGCGGCGCGGAAGGCTTTATTGCCGCCAGCGCCGAGCAGCGCAAGCGTTTCTGGCTGGACCGTTCGCGCACCGCTGCCATCTCGCGCCACACCAACGCCTTCAAGGTGAATGAAGACGTGGTCATCCCCTTGCCGCGCATGGGCGATTATTGCGACGGCATCGAGCGCATCAACATTGAACTTTCCACGCAAAACAAGCTGGAACTGTGCGATGCGCTGCTGCGCCTGCTGGATGCGCCGCCGCCGGCGAAAACGGCGGACGACACGGACGCGCTGCACAAATACTGCGCCCGCGCGCGTGCGCTGGTCGAACAGGTGCGCGCGCGCTGGCAATGGCTGCTGGACAATCTGGACTTGTCGCTGGCGGATGCCGAAGTGCGCTTTGCCGAACTGGGCATCGTGCCGTGCGCGCCGCTCAGCAACCGCGCGAGCGCGCCGACGCTGTTTCACCGCTTGCAGGATTATTCGCTGCGCACCTCGTGGAAGGAGGAGTTGCGCAAACCGCTGCTGGCGATTTTCGCCGGTGCGCCGTTTGCCGCGATGCGCGAAGCCATCGAAAAAACGCACCGCGAAGTGCTGCGCGGGCGCGTCTTTGTGGCGCTGCACATGCACGCGGGCGACGGCAACGTGCACACCAACATTCCGGTCAACTCGGATCACTACGAAATGCTCGCCGCCGCCAACCGCGCCGTCGAGCGCATCATGGCGCTGGCGCGTTCGTTGGGCGGGGTGATTTCGGGCGAGCACGGCATCGGCATCACCAAGCTGGATTTCCTCTCGGACGAAGAAATGCAGCCCTTCTGGCAATACAAGCAGCAGGTCGACCCGCACGGGCACTTCAACCGTGGCAAGCTGATGCGCACGCCCGGCGCGGACACCAGCCTTGCCAACGCCTACACGCCCAGTTTCCGGCTGATGGGCCATGAGTCCATCATCATGGAGCAACTGGCGCTGTCCGAAATTGCGCACGACGTAAAAAACTGCCTGCGCTGCGGCAAATGCAAACCGGTGTGCTCCACGCACGTGCCGCGCGCCAGCTTGCTGTACAGCCCGCGCAACAAGATTTTGTCCACCTCGCTGCTCATCGAAGCCTTCCTCTACGAAGAGCAGACGCGCCGGGGCGTGTCGCTTTCCCACTGGCATGAGCTGGCGAACCTGTCGGATCACTGCACGGTGTGCCACCGCTGCGTGCGCCCGTGTCCGGTAGATATTGATTTTGGCGAAGTCACCATCAAGATGCGCAACTTCCTGCGCAAGCAGGGCAAGAAGAAATTCCGCATCGGCACGGCTGCGGGCATGGCGTTCCTGTCCGTGCGCGACCCGTCCGTCATCAAAATGATGCGCGCGCTGATGCTGCGCACCGGCTACCGCGCCCAGCGTCTGGCGTGGCGCGCGGCGGCAAGTTGCGGCATCGGGCGCGGGCAAACGCGCCGCCCGCCCGCGACGGCGTCCGCGCCCAAGGTGCATGAACAAGTCATCCACTTCATCAACAAGCCGCTGCCCGCGCATCTGCCACGGCGCACCGGGCGCGCCCTGCTGGGCATTGAGGACGACAAAACCATCGCCGTCATCCGCAACCCGAAAGCGGCGGAAGACGCGGAGACCGTGTTCTATTTCCCCGGCTGCGGTTCCGAGCGGCTGTTCAGCCAGATTGGGCTGGCGGTGCAGGCCATGCTCTACCATCTGGGCGTGACGGTTGTGCTGCCGCCTGGTTATCTGTGCTGCGGCTATCCGCAAAACGCCGGCGGCAGCGCGGACGTGGCCGCGCGCATCACGGCGGAAAACCGCGTGCTGTTCCACCGCGTTGCCAACACGTTGAACTATCTGGACATCAAAACCGTGCTCGCCTCCTGCGGCACCTGCATGGACCAGCTCACGCAGTACAACTTTGGCGATATTTTCTCTGGCTGCCGCCTGTTGGACATTCACGAATATCTGCGGGAAAAGGGCGTGCGGCTGGAGGCAAATGACGCCCGCAGCTACCTCTATCACGAACCGTGTCACAACCCGATGAAGGTGCACAATGGCACGCAGACCGCGCAAGCGCTGCTGGGCGCGCCGGTGCGCTTGAGTGACCGCTGCTGCGGCGAATCGGGCACCTTTGCGGTGAGCCGTCCGGATATTGCCACGCAGGTGCGCTTTCGCAAGTCCGCGCAACTGGCGCAGGATCTGGCCGCGTCAGCCGATGCGCGCCCGCACAAGATTCTCACCACCTGCCCGAGTTGTTTGCAGGGGCTGGCACGCTATGCGCCGGAAACCGGCCTGCAAGCCGATTACATCGTCACCGAAATGGCGCGCGCCATTCTGGGGCAAAACTGGCTGGATGACTACGTGCGTCAGGCAACGTCTGGCGGCATTGAACGCATCTTGCTGTAACCTCAAACATGTTTTTTTCGCGAGGAAAATCAACCATGCGCAAACCTGTTCTTGTTCTGCTTTCTGCTCTGGCCCTGTCCGCGCCGCTGCCTGCCGCGTTTGCGGCGGATGAGGCGGCAGCGCAGGCGTTCGCCACCCGTCTGGCGCAATTGAACCCGCCGCTGCCCGCCGAGAGCGCGCTGACAGACGTGGCACCGGAATATCAAGCCCTCTACAAACGCCTGCGCCTGCTGCGGCGCACCGTCGAACAAGAGCGCACGCGCATGGTCACCATGCTCAGCTCGGGTCGTCCCTGGCTGAAAGACCTCACCGTGATACAGAAAAATCACGACGGCCTGCAACAGGCGATGCAAAGCATCGTGCAGGCGCGCGAAGCGGTGCTCAAGGCGCAAAAAGAAGCCGAAGCGCTCAAGACGGACGCAGCAGCACAGGCGCTGGGGCAAGCCTGGCAAGATGCGCTGGCGCGGCTGGTGATTACCCCCGCCGAGAGCTTGCAGCTTGCCGCCGGGGTGGGCGCTTCGGTGTTCGGGCAAGCGGCGCAACTGGCCGAAGTGATGGGCGCGGAAAGCGTCGCAGCAGGCGAGGGCGGGGAAGCGCGCGAACAAATCGATACGCAAGCTGGCGCGCTGGTGCAGCGGCTGCAAACGGTGTGCGCGCAGGTGCTGGAAATGGTCAAGTTGCTGGAAAAATCGTAATCGTCAGGCGTGCGCGTTTTGCGCTTTTGTTGCGTTTTGCCCGCATAAAAAACGGCTCCGCATGGAGCCGTTTTTGTTTTGCCGGGGCGCGCGCGCCTTAGTAGCCCTGTTCTTCGAGCGCCTTGCGCTGCGCGCGTTCTTTTTCCAGCCGATCCAGCAGTTCCAGATAGTGGGCGCGTTTTTCGGCAAACTCACGCCAGACGTTCTGGCGGTCCGCCTCATGCAGGGCGATGGTTTTTTCCAGCCGCAGCACTTCGCCGCGCGCCGCTTCTACCGAGACGCGGGTGGAAACATCAGGCTTTCTGCCAGCGGCAACATCCTGGTCGTAGGCGGTAATCTGCGCGGCCAGCAAGGTTTTGCGCTTGCGCGCTTCTTCCAGTTGTACGTCGATTTTGTCCAGCTCTGCGCGCTCGGCAGCATCCAGGTCGGACGGTTTCGGGTAGGTCTCCAGCAAGGAACGGTCTTTCCATTCCTGCATCCGGCGTTCCTGCTCTTCCTTTTTGCGCGCGGCAGCTTCGGCGGCACGCTGACGGCGCTGGGCAGCGGTCAGCGGTGCTTCCACCGAATGCAGCACGATGCCCTGCTTCATGATGATATAGGCGCGGTTGTAGCAGGCGTGCGGCAGTTTGTCGCCACAGGTGCGCTGGCCGCTGGCGTCTTTGCAGCAATACACCGCGTCCGCCGGGATGTTGTCGGCAGTGCTATTGGTGTTTTTCGCCGCTTTCGTGGGTTTCGCAGCCAGGGCGGACGGGGAAATCAGCGCGGCGGCAAGGCACACAGCCAGCCAGCGCAGGCGCGAACGCGCTCGGTCAGCAAGTTGGGCAGCCATAGGTTCTCCGGTATTGCTCGATGGCGGGAAGGTGGGATTGCAGGTCAGGTTCTTCCGCCAGCCAGCCGAGCAGGTCGGCCAGCGTGGCGACAGCCAGCACGGGTAGTTTGTGGCGCTGGCGCACTTCTTCGACGGCGCTCATCTCGCCGCTGCCGCGCTCCATGCGATCGAGCGCAATCAGCACGGCGGCAGGTTCGGCACCGGCAGCGCGCAGCAGCGCGACAGATTCATTGACCGAGGTGCCGGCGGAAATCACGTCATCGACAATCAACACGCGCCCGGCCAGCGGCGCGCCGATGACTGTGCCGCCTTCGCCGTGGTCTTTGGCCTCTTTGCGGTTGAAGGCAAACGGCAGGTTGTGGCCGCGTTCGGCCAGTTGCATGGCGATGCCGGCGACCAGCGGAATGCCCTTGTAGGCGGGACCGAAAAGCATGTCGCAGCGCACGTCGCTGGACAGCAGGGTGTCGGCATACAGGCCGCACAGGGCGCGGAAGGAGGCGCCGTCGTCAAAGAGACCGGAATTGAAGAAATACGGCGAATTGCGCCCCGCCTTGGTGACGAACGAGCCGAAGCGCAGGGCGTGCTTCTGGTGGGCAAGCGCGAGAAAGCTCCGGCTGGTTTGGTTCATGATGCGGTATTCTTTTCGTGTTCTGGCGGGCAGTCAAAGACTGCCTTATGTTACACGTGTGCGTATCCGGGGGCAATTGTGCCGCGCCGCCCGATGCCGCGCGGAGCAATTTTTTTGTGGGGTGAAAGTGATACGAGTGATTAGTGCCAACCTCAACGGCGTGCGTTCGGCAGCGAAAAAAGGGTTTTTTGACTGGCTGGAAAAACAGCAGGCGGACTTTGTCTGCGTGCAGGAACTCAAGGCGCAACAGGCGGATATGGACGCGCGCCTGTGCGCGCCCGCCGCGCTGCACGGCTGTTTCCATTTCGCCATGCGCCGTGGCTACAGCGGCGTGGGCATCTATACGCGGCACGCGCCTGATGAAGTGCGCACGGGCTTTGGCGTGGCAGAGTTTGACGACGAAGGCCGCTATGTGGAAGTGCGGCGCGGGGCGCTTTCGGTGATTTCGGTGTACGTGCCTTCGGGTTCCAGCGGCGAAGAGCGCCAGGCGGCGAAATACCGTTTTATGGATGCGTTTTTTGAACACCTGCGCGCGCTGCGCTCGCAGGGGCGGGAAATTGTGGTGTGTGGCGACTGGAATATTGCGCACCGCGAAATCGACCTGAAAAACTGGAAGTCGAACCAGAAAAATTCCGGCTTCCTGCCCGAAGAACGCGCCTGGTTCGGGCGCGTGCTCGATGAACTGGGTTGGGTGGACGTGTTCCGCCGCCTGTATCCGGAAGAAGGCGAGGGCGGCTATACGTGGTGGTCAAACCGGGGACAGGCGTGGGCGAAGAACGTCGGCTGGCGGCTGGATTACCAACTGGCGACACCGCAACTGGCAGCACAGGCACGCGCCGCAGCGGTGTATCGCGACGAGCGCTTCAGCGACCACGCACCGCTGACGGTCGACTACGACTACGCGCCGCACGGCGGCTGAAGTGCGGGCAGCGCGCGCCGGGCGCGGGCGTAAAAAAACCGCCCGGGCGGGCGGTTTTGCGGCTATCCGTGTGCGCACGGATTACTTGGCGCGATAGTCGTCGTGACAGGCTTTGCAGGTGCCGCCCAGTTCGCCAAAGGCGGCTTTCACGGCATCTTTGTCACCGCCTTGCGCAGCGGCGGCCAGCGCGTCGGCAGCTTTCACGAAGTCCATCGCGACTTGCACGACTTTGTCATCGGTGAACGCGGCAGGCTTGGCCTTGGTGGGATAGTAGCCTTTGCCTTTGTCCGTGCCCGGGGCGTAGAGCGCGCCCAGGTCGGAATGGGCGATGGCGGCAATGGTGTTGGCAGCAGTTTGCACTTTCTTGGCGTCAAATTCGCCTTGCACGTTGGCTTTGATGATGCCGGTATTCCAGGCCAGCAGACGATAGGCAGCTTGACGCGCCTTGATGGTGTCTTCAACTTCGTCGGCCTGGGCAAAGGGGGCGAAAGCCAGCAGCGCACAGCCGAACACGGCGAGGGTTTTTTTCATGGTGAGACTCCTTGGGTAAAAAGGAATGGAAAAGTTCGCAGGGATTTGCTGCGGTGCAGTATTGCGGGCGCGAGTATAACCGCCGTGGCGGTGCAATGTAGCCAAGTGGGTTGTTTCAAAGAGTAATGTGCTTGTCAGGAATGTAAATTTGCACGCAACGCAGTGGGGCGCACGGCGCGAATGCTCTACACTGCGCGTCATTTCAAGAATGGCGCACCATCGTTTTGCAGGAGGATTGAACCGATGGAACAGGAACAACAACAACGCAGCGTGCGGGTGTGGGATGTGCCGACCCGCGTATTTCACTGGACGCTGGTGGCGTGCATTGCCGTGGCGGTCATCACCGGCATGAAAGGCGGCGGCGCGATGCTCTGGCACGGGCGCGCCGGGCTGGCGGTGGTCGGGCTGGTGTGTTTTCGCATCGTCTGGGGCGTGATTGGCTCCACCTACGCGCGCTTTGGCCAGTTCCTGCCCACACCCGCCAAGATTCTGGCCTATGTGCGCGGCCAGTGGCAGGGCGTGGGGCATAACCCGCTGGGTGCGCTTTCGGTGTTCGCGCTGCTGGGCTTTTCCTTGCTGCAAGCGGCCACCGGCCTGTTTTCCAACGACGAAATCGCCTTTGAAGGCTATCTGGCGGGAATGATTTCCAGCGACCTTTCCCTGCAACTGACCACCGTCCACCGTCTGGCCTTCTGGGTGTTGGGCGCGTTGGTCTGCCTGCACGTGGCGTCCATCGTGTTCTACGCGCTGGTGAAAAAGCATTTCCTCGTACCGCCGATGATTACCGGCAAAACCCGCGTGCCGGCAGATTCGCCCGCGCAGGACGCGCAGGGCGGTTCCGTCAAAGCGTTGGTGGTCGCCTTGCTGATTGCGGCAGCCGCCATGTATGTTGCCGCAGGGGGATAAGGGCGCCGCCTGCCCGGGCGGGCGGATGTGAAAAACTTCCCGCCCCGGCGCAAAATCCTGCCCGCCTTGTTACGGCGGGGAATACAATAGCCGTGTAATCGCCAACAATATTCGTGGTGTGCACGGAGAAAAGAGCAATGGAACGGGAGACTGCAAGGCCAATCTGGCTGCGACTGACGGCGCTGATTGCCGTCGTACTGGTGCTGGCATGGGGCGGAATGCTGGCGTGGGAAAGCCGCGCCTCGCACGCCAACGCCATTGAACAGGCCAAAGACGTTGCCAGCACCATCAACGAAATGACGCTGGCGGGGCTGACCGGCATGATGATGACCGGCACTATCGCCCAGCGCGACGTGTTTCTGGAACAAATCAACGAACTGACCGCCGTGCACGGTCTGCACGTGCTGCGCGGCGAAGGCGTCAACAAAATCTACGGCCCGGGCACGGGCGCGCCGGCAGCGCCCGATGCCGACGAAAAAAACGCCATGGAAAACGGGGTGACCACCATGCGCGTGGAGTCCGACGCACAAAATGGCGAATACCTGCGCGTGGTCTATCCCATCGTGGCGCGCGAAAACTATCTGGGCAAAAACTGCATCGCCTGTCACGCGGTGGCAGAAGGCGAAACGCTGGGCGCGGTGTCGATGAAAGTCTCGCTGCAAAAATCGCAAGAAGCGGTAGCGCGGCTGCGCAACCAGAACATCGCCTTTGCTGTGGTCGCCTCCCTGGTGTTTGTCGCGCTGGTCTATCTTTTCATTCGCGGCACGGTCTCCAGCCCGATGCAGCGCCTTGCCGGGCGGCTCGCCGAACTGGCATCCGGCGGTGGCAATCTGGCGCAGCGCCTGCCGGTGGAGCGGCGCGACGAAATCGGCGTCGTTGCCGACCGCTTCAACCGCATGTTGTCGATGATTGGCGATTTGATTCGCAAGGTCGGCGGTGCGGCGGACGAAGTCTCGGCGCTGGCGAAGAACTTCGTCACGGGTGCCACCGAACTGGCGCGCCGTTCCAGCGAGCAAACCAGCCATTCTTCCGGCGCTGCAAAGGCGGTGGAACAACTGGTCGAACACATCGGGCAGGTTGCCGAGCAAACCGAACAAGTGCGCGCCAGCTCGCAGGAAAGCCGCAACCGCTCGGAAGAAGGGCGCGAGAGTCTGGAAGCGCTCAGCGCGCGGATTGCAGAACTGGACGTCGCGATGCGCAACATGTCGGAATTGTCGGACGTATTTGTGCGCTCCACGCAAGAAGTCTCCGAAATGACCAGCACGGTGCGCGACATTGCCGACCAGACCAATTTGCTGGCGCTGAACGCCGCCATCGAAGCCGCCCGCGCCGGCGAGGCCGGGCGCGGTTTTGCCGTGGTTGCCGACGAAGTGCGCAAGCTGGCGGAAAAATCCGGTGCCTCGGCAGCCGCCATCGACACCATCAACCAAGCCATCACCGAGCAAGCGCGCGCGGTCTCCGACACGGTAAAAGACAGCATGGCGCACATCGAATCGAGCCGCCAATCGGTCGAACACGTGGTCGAAGTGCTCGCCGCCAGCAACCATCTGGTGCAGGACGTAGACGCCGGACTGGCGCAGATTACCGCGCTCACCCAGGAACAGCGCGACACCAGCGGCGCGGTCAGCCGCAACATCCACGCCATTGCCGACATGACCGCAGACAACGCCACCGCCGCCGAACACGTAGCCGAAGCCGCCCGCGCGCTGGACGAACTGGCGCAGCGAATGCAAAAACTGGTGCATCGTTTCAAGGTTTGAGTGAAGCCTGCTGGCCGGGGCACACCACACGCCCCGGCCTTGTTTTGCCGCCCCGCCGCCACCATCGGGTTTTTCGCCGCCGCCTGGCGTTGCCCGCACTCCCATAAAAAAAGCGCCCCATACGGGGCGCTTTGTGCGGCAGGGTGCAGGGCGTTTGTCGTGCCCCGTTTTCTACCCCACCCCTGCATATAACCCATTAGGGCGCAATGACGCGCCACTACGATGGAACGTCGAGCCGTAGGGGCGCGATTTATCGCGCCCGCGTCGCATCCGTCGCAAGCATCGGGTTTTCCGCTGCCGCCCCGCGCGCCCAATCGGGCGCGCAAACGGGCATCTTGCCCGCACTCTTGCGAGCGGGACGCACGCGCGCCCATAAAAAGCGCCCCATGCGGGGCGCATTGTGCGGCAGGGTGCAGGGCGTTTGTCGTGCCCCGTTTTCTACCCCACCCCTGCATATAACCCATTAGGGCGCAATGACGCGCCCCTACGGCGTAGGATCGACCCGTAGGGGGCGGAGGCGAAAAGGCGAAGCACCGCTTCGCCCGCCGGAGCCGGAAGCCGCTTTAGCGGCGACGTGGATCGATTCATCGCGCCCGCGTCGTGTCCGCCGAAATCATCGGTTTTTCCGCTGCCGCCTAGCGCGCCCAATCGGGCGCGCAAACGGGCATCTTGCCCGCACTCTTGCGAGCGGGACGCTCGCGCTCCCATAAAAAAGCGCCCCTTTCGGGGC
>JAFZMK010000081.1 GCA_017553285.1 Rhodocyclaceae bacterium | reverse complement strand
GCCGCAGTCGCACTGGGCGTGGAAGCGGATTTTGCGCGCGCGCGCGACGGGTTCCAGCGTGTGGGCCAGTTCGGTGACCAGCTCGTGCACCGGGAAAGTTTGCCGCCCGAGGCTGTCGCCCCGGGCAAAGAGCAGCATGTCACGAATCAGCCGTTCGAGATAGCGCAGACGCTCGATGGTGCGCTCGGCGGCGCGTTCGCGTGCTTCTTCCGTCAGCCCGGGCTGGCGCAAATGGGCGGTGTAGAGCAGCGCGGCAGAAAGCGGCGTGCGCAACTGGTGCGCCAGACCGGCGACCATCTCGCCCATTGCCGCCAGCCGCTCGTTGCGCTCTGCCATCTGGCGCATGGCGTGGGTTTCGGTGATGTCGTGCAGCAACACGATGGCACCTTCGCCGGATTCCAGCGGCGTTTGTGACAGCGACAAACGGTGTTCGCCCGCCTCCCCGCTATCGAGCGCAAATTCGCCGGCGGCGCTGGTGGGCACGAGTGCCGCCTGCACCGCACTCCACGGCGCGCCGATGGTGCCCAGCGCGCCCAGCAGCGTGGTGGCAGCGGGGTTCAGTTGCTCAATATTGCGCTGCGCATCGAGCACGACCACGCCCGCAGGCAGTGCCGCCATCAGCACGTTGAGGCGTTCATTGAGCTGCGCCGCCTGCCCTTGCAGGGCGTTGTAGGCGCCGGAAAGTTCTTCGGACGCCTTGGAGAAGGCGGCAAACGCGGCGGCCAGTTCGGCAGCATCCGGCGGCAAGGCGGCGGAGTCGGTGGCAGCGGCGGCGGGGGCGGAAGACATGGCGGCAGGCGGCGTGTGGCGTGTGCTTGGGACGGTTTTCGGGTTTGTGCGCAAGAGTACGCAGGCAGAACAATACCGCAAGCGGCAAATAGGCGGCAAAAAATGCCGCTTTTTGGAACACGAAAAATGCGCACGCGCGCGGAAAATGGCGGCGTCAGGAAAAGTTTCCACCCGCTTCAGGAACCCATCATGGCTACCGCCGACACCCTTACCGCTGATGCTGCCGATGCGCTCAAGGCCGCCGCTGTCGCGGTCGATGACGCCATCGCCGAAGGCGACGCCGCCGCCGCTGCGGCTGCCGCCACGCGCCTGGAACGCATCCGTGCCTATGTGCAAGAGATGACGGTGCAGCAAAAGCTCGCCGCCGGCATTTTGCTGGCGCTGCTGCTGGCGGTGATTGTCGGGTTCATGATGTGGTCGCACAAACCGGCCTACGCCGTGCTGTTCTCGAATCTGGAACACCGCGACGCGGGTGCCATCGTGCAAGAGCTGCAAGCGCGCAACGTCACCTATCACCTCGGCGACGGCGGCACCATCATGGTGCCCGCCAAGCAGGTGCATGAACTGCGCCTGCAACTGGCGGCGATGGGCTTGCCGAAAGGGGCGCTGGTGGGCTTTGAGGTGATGGAAAACCAGAAACTGGGCGTGTCGCAGTTTCACGAACAGGTCAATTACCAGCGCGCGCTGGAAGGCGAGCTTTCGCGCACCATTCAGGCGCTGCATTCGGTGTCTGCGGCGCGCGTGCATCTGGCCATTCCGCGCCAGACGGGTTTTTTGCGCGACCAGCAAAAGCCTTCGGCCTCGGTGATGGTCACGCTCTATCCGGGGCGTTATCTTTCCAAGGAACAGGTGGCGGGCATTGTGCACCTGATTGCCTCCAGCGTGCCGCGCCTGAATGAAGAGCAAGTCAGCGTGGTCGATCAGGACGGCGATTTGCTCACGCGCAAACCGGACGAAGACGAACGCAACAAGCTCGACGCGCAGCAACTGGCGTGGACGCGCGAACTGGAAGAAGGCTACATCCGCCGCATTGATTCGCTGCTGGAAGCCATCGTCGGGCGCGGCAACTTCAAGGCGCAGGCGGCAGCCGACGTGGACTTCAGCGATCTGGAAGAGACTTCCGAACTCTACAAGCCCAATCCGGTGCCCGATCAGGCCATCCGCAGCCAGCAGACCACCGAGAGCATCACCCGCAACGATTACGCCCGTGG
>JAFZMK010000080.1 GCA_017553285.1 Rhodocyclaceae bacterium | reverse complement strand
GCCCAGAAGTGGGCGTCCGGCAGCGAGGGGCTGCTGGGATAGCTGGCGATGAAGCGGTTGAAGGCGGCGAGCGCTTCGCCTTGCTTGCCGGCTTTCAGCGCGGCGAGCGCGGCTTCGTATTCACCCGCTTCGTTGCCCGAGGGGGCGGCACCAATCGGCTGACCACCGCCGGCAAAGGCGGCAAACGGGTCGTCACTGCCTATCGCGGCGCCTTGACCGTAGCCGCCGCCGTAGGCTGCGCCACCGCCGCCGAGCGCTTGCAGACGACGGTCGAAATCGGCCAGTACGTCGCGCTGGTGCTGCTCCATGTTGTCGAGACGGTGTTGCAATACTTCGAGCTGACCGCGCAGGTCGTTGAGTTCGGCGCGCATGGCTTCAAAGCGGTTGGTGCGCTCGAATTCGTTGCGCGTCATGGTGTCGACGCGGTTGCGCATCTCGTCGAGCTGTTTGCGCACTTCGTCGTCATCGCCGAAAAGCCGCGCCTGCGCGGGCGCGGACAGCGCCGCGCACAGGACAACAGCCAGCAGAACCGGTGTGGTTCGACGCATCAGAACTCACCTTGATAGAGCATGTCGCCACGGCGGTTTTCCGCGTAGCAGGACTCATAGGATTCGTAGCAGCGCGGTTTTTCTTCGCCCAGGCTGACGGCTTCGATTTGCGCGCCGTTGGCACCGAGGGCGACCAGCGCTTGACGCACGGCCTCGGCGCGTTTCTGGCCGAGGGCGAGGTTGTATTCGGGGCTGCCACGTTCGTCGGTGTTGCCTTGAATCATCATGCGCATTTCCGGATGCTGGGTGAGGAAGGAGGCGTGCGCTTGCATGAGTTGGGCAAACTCGCTCTTCACGGAGTAGCTGTCATAGTCAAAATAGACACTGCGCTTGGAGAGGATGTTGTTCGGGTCGGTGAGCGCAGCGATGCCGGTGCCGCTGGGGTCGCTGGCGTTGACGGTGGTCACACCAGAGCCATCGTCCAGCGCGGCGCCTTCATCGGGCGTGCTGGAGCAGGCGGCGAGCATCATGGCGAGCAGGGCGGGAACGAGCAGTTTTTTCATGGTGGTTTCCTCTTGACAAAAAAATTGAGGGTGAGAAACAGGACGCCGGAGAACCTTGCCCCTTACTTCGGAGCCGGCCCCCAGGCGGGTTCGCGCACGGCGGATGCCTGGACAGACAGCCGCTGACGTACATTGCCATCGCTGGATACCGCATACAGCGCGCCATTTTCGGCATACAGCACCATGCGGCCACCCGGCGCGAAGCTGGGCGATTCGGCCTGACCGCCTTGGCTGACCTTGGTGATCTGGCCGTTGGCGAGGTTCATGATGGCGATCTGGAAGCCCTGCGCGCCACGGGTGAGGTAGGCCATGGTGCGACCATCCGAGGAGATGCGCGGGGAGACGTTGTAGCTGCCGTCAAAGGTGACGCGCTGGGCAGCGCCGCCGCTGGCGGGGACGCGGTAAATCTGCGCGCCGCCGCCACGGTCGGAGGAGAAGTAGATGGTTTGCCCGTCGGGCGAGAAGTTCGGCTCGGTATCAATGCCGCCGGAACTCATCAGGCGGCGCGCGCCGGAGCCATCGGCACCGACGATGTAGATTTGCGAGTGACCGTCGCGGGTCAGCGCCACGGCCAGACGGCTGCCGTCCGGCGACCAGGCGGGCGCGGAGTTCGAGCCGGTGAAGTTGGCGACCACTTTGCGCTGGCCGCTGGAGAGCGTGTGTACGTAGACCACCGGTTTTTTCGCTTCAAAAGAAACGTAGGCGATGCGCATACCATCGGGCGACCACGAGGGCGAGATGATGGGTTCGCGCGAGGTGAGGGCGACCTGCGGGTTGGCGCCGTCGACGTCGGCAATTTGCAGGTTGTAGCGCTCGCCGTTTTTCACCACGAAGGCGATGCGGGTGGAGAAGTAGCCGGGCTGACCGGTGAGTTTTTCGTAAATGAAATCCGCGATGCGGTGGGCAATCATGCGGTATTGCGAAGGCGCCATGGTAATGACCATGCCGCCCATTTCCGATTGGCGCGGCAAATCAAAGAGGCGAAAGCGGATTTCCGCGCGCCCGTCCGCCAGCGTGCTGGCGCTGGCACCCAGCGCAGCATCGGCACCGCGCGAGCGCAGACCGGCCAGATCGGGCAGGGTGTTGGCAGAAATGGGGGCGACGCCGTTGTCCATCACTTGAAACAGACCGCTGCGTTCGAGGTCGGCACGCACGATGTCGCTGACGGAATTGGGCAGTACCTGTTCGTTTTCAAATACCGGAATGATGACCGGAATGCGGGTGGCGCCGGCGCCGGTGATTTCAATGGCAAGCTGCGCGTGCGCAGGCAGCGCAAGGCAGGCAAGCAGAAGCAGGACGAAGGCGCGAAGGCGGGCGAACAGAAAATCTTTCATCGGCGAATCCTTTTTTGCAGTGCAGCGCGATTATAACGGTTTCGTGAAAAATCAAAGGCAGGAATGTGTTTTCAATAGGAAAAATTTATGGTTACGCAGCCCTGAACTTTATTCCAGCGGGCGGAAACGCAGCAGCAATTCGCGTTCGGCCTCGCCGCTGTTGGGCAGCGGCAAGGGGTCGGACTTGCGAATGGCACGTTCAATGGCGTCATCGAGCGCACGGTCGCCCGTGGAACGCGCCAGCCGCACGGAGAGCACGCGCCCTTGCGGCGTTTGCGTGACGAAAAATTCGCCTTCCGGGTTGCCCGAGACGCCCGGCGGCAACGTCAAATTGCTGCGCACGCGCTGGCGGATGCGGTCGGCATAGCCGGGGTCGGTGTTGGTGCCACGGTTGCCGCCTCCGGCCACGGCGCTGGCGCCACTCAACGCGGCGGCGGCTTTGCGGGCTTCGGCGTCTTGCGCTGCCGAGTTGGTGGCCTGATTGAGCAAATCGTTCAGGTAATCAGCCTCGTTCACCTTGGGCTTGGGTTTTTCCTTCGGCTTGGGCGGCTCTTTCTTTTTCTCCTCTTTTTTCTTCGGAGGTTCTTTCTTTGGCTCTTCCTTCTTGGGCTTGGGCGGTTCCGGCTTCGGCTCTTCCTTCTTGGGCTTTTCCGGCTCTTTCTTCAAGGCGATGTCCGCCGGTTTTTCCGCCGGTTTGGGCGGTTCCGGTGCAGGCACGGGCTTGGGCGGCTCGGGTTCGGGTTCCGGCTCGGGTTCGGGTTTGGGCGGTTCCGGCTTGGGCGGCTCGGGCGGCGGCTCTACTCTGCGCGCCGGTGCCGAGGGCGTGGCAGGGGCAACGAGGGTGACTTCCATCGGGCCGTCGCCAGCGGCGGATTGATGCTGCCAGCGAATGCCGATGACCAGAAAGGCAATCAGCGCCAGATGCACCAGAATGGTGAGCAGCAAGGCACTGAATTTGCCCGGAGATTCGTTGCGCTCGGTCATTTTGTGCTGGTCGATTGCGTCAGCAGGCTGACTTTGTCAAAACCCGCCTGACGCACCGAGTCGAGCATGGTGATGACGTCGTTGTACTGGACGTTTTTGTCTGCCGCGATGACCACCGGCGGCTTGTTTTCGCCACTTTCGGCAAGCACGGTTTGCAACGCGCGCGCCAGCTCGCCGGTGCCGTTGATGGTGCGTTCGGCATTGTTTTCGCGGATGCGGTAGACCAGACCGTTGCCCTGGGCGGATTGGTCTTTGCTGAGGGTGAGCGTGATGGCGTCAACCTTGGGCGGCTGCGGCGCTTGCCCGACGCTGGGCAGTTCCACGCTGCTGGTGGGCACCATCGGCGCGGTGACCATGAAGATGACGAGCAAAACGAGCATCACGTCGATATAGGGCACGACGTTGATTTGATTGACGAGGCGGCGGCGCTGGCTCATGACGGCGGGTTCTTTGCGGAAACGGGCGGCTTAGCGCAGGTGGCGCTGGAGAATGTTGGAGAACTCTTCCATGAAGCTCTCAAAACGGATGGCGAGGCGGTCGATGTCGTGCGTGAAGCGGTTGTAGGCGACAAAGGCGGGAATCGCGGCAAACAGGCCAATGGCGGTGGCGACCAGCGCCTCGGCAATGCCGGGGGCGACTTGCGAGAGCGTGGCGGTGCTCATGCCTGAGAGACCACGAAACGAGTTCATGATGCCCCACACCGTGCCGAGCAGACCGATGTAAGGCGAGACCGAGCCGACCGTGGCAAGAAACGGCGTGTGTGCTTCCAGATCGTCGACTTCGCGCTGGTAGGTGGCGCGCATGGCGCGGCGCGAGCCGTCGATGATGGCGCTGGCGTCGTGGTTTTTGCCGCGCATTTTGCTGAATTCGCGGTAGCCGGCTTCAAAAATGCGCTCCATCGCGCCGATGCCGTTGCGCGCCGAACGCACCGAGTCGTAGAGGTTGCCCAGATCGCCGCCGCTCCAGAAATCGCGCTCAAAGCGGTCGGCAAAGCTGCGCGCGGCGCGCAACTGGAAGGATTTGCGGAAAATCCAGTACCACGAGGTGAGCGACAGCAAGGTGAGCAAGCCCATGATGATTTGCACCAGGGCGCTGGCCTGGGTGATGAGATGGGCGATGGAAAGGTCTGCGGCAGGGTTCATGACGAGGGTTGTGTTTCAGTGTCAAGCAAGGAAAGAAAATCGGACGCAAACGCCATCGGCGCGCGCGTTTGCATGTTCAGGCAAAACACGGTGACGGTGGCGGCAAACAGTTTTTTGTCGCCGCGCCAGATGGTTTGGTCAAACACAATGCGGGCGCGGCTGTGGCGCGGGATGTGGCTGCGCACTTCCAGCAGGTCATCGAGATGCGCGGGGGCGTAAAAGCGGCAGGAAAGATCGCGCACGGCAAAGGCGGTGTGCTCGCGAAAAAGCCGCTGCTGGCTGTAACCGTGGCCGCGCAGCCATTCGGTGCGCGCCTGTTCGCAGAAGGCGAGGTAATTGGCGTGATAGACCACCCCGGCGGTGTCGGTGTCCTGATAGTAAACACGAAGGGTATGAATGTGCTCGGGGCAGCGGGCGGTCTCGGAGGTCATGGGCGCGCATTGTAACGGAGTGCCAGCCGCGCGCCGAGACGAAAAGTAAATGGCTGTGTAAGGTTGAAAGAAAATGTTGCAGAGCAGCGAGGAAAATGCGCCGATGCGCCCGTTTGGCGCGGAAATGTGCGCGCGACGGAAAAGATGTTTGCGGCGCCGGGTTTTACTGCGCGGGGAGTCGTTGTGTTCGCGCGCATATAACGCAATAAAATACCTTCTGCGTTGATATTTATCAATTTGCTCTCAATCTAACCTGGTTCGGGCGGAGTAAAGTTCCGCCGGGGAACAAGGGTTTGTTTGATTGTTTTGCACTCTTTTGACGGTGAAAGGGTTGGTATGCGTGTCAATGCTTTTGTCGACGATCAGAATGCTTCCGCAGACGCGGTGGAAAACATCTGTGGCGTAGTGGTCACAGTTTTTCCGCAGCACCGGGAAGGAGTGCAAACGGTTCTGGCGCACTGGCCGGGGGTGGAAGTGGTTGCCGCCGAGCACAGCAAGCTGGTTTTGACCGTTGAAGATACCGCTGCACAAAGCGCCGAGCGGACATTGGCGCGGTTGGGTGATCTGGAACAGGTGCAGGCGGTTTCACTGATTTACCACCATTTTGAAAGCAACCTGGAAAAGGAGATCACTCCATGACTCTCACTCGGCGCGACTTTATCAAAACCAATGCCGCGTGCGCGGCGGCGGCGGCAGCAGGCATTTCCCTGCCGGCGATGGCGCAGGCGCAAGCTGCCGGCGCGGGCAAAATCCGCTGGGACAAGGGCGTGTGCCGGTTCTGCGGTACCGGCTGCGGCGTTCTGGTCGGGGTGCAGAACGGGCGCGTGGTCGCCACGCAGGGGGATCCGGATGCGCCGGTCAATCGCGGCCTGAACTGCATCAAGGGCTATTTCCTGTCGAAAATCATGTACGGCAAGGACCGGCTGACACAACCGCTGCTGCGCATGAGCAACGGCAAGTACGATAAAAACGGCAGCTTTACGCCCATCAGTTGGGACAAAGCCTTCGACATCATGGCGCAGAAGTGGAAAGAACAGTTGAAGAAGCCCGATGGGGTGACCCGCGTCGGCATGTTCGGTTCCGGACAGTGGACGGTGTGGGAAGGCTATGCCGCCGCCAAGCTGATGAAGGCCGGTTTCCGCTCCAACAACCTTGATCCCAACGCCAGGCACTGCATGGCCTCGGCGGTGGTGGGCTTCATGCGCACCTTCAACATGGATGAACCCATGGGTTGTTACGATGACCTGGAACACGCCGATGCCTTCGTGCTGTGGGGTTCCAACATGGCGGAGATGCACCCGATTCTGTGGTCGCGCCTGACCGACCGTCGCATGACGCATCCCGGCTGCAAGGTGGCGGTG
>JAFZMK010000079.1 GCA_017553285.1 Rhodocyclaceae bacterium | reverse complement strand
CGCTCCGTGCTGCCCGCCGCGCCCGCGCCGGTCGAAACCCGCCCCGAAACCGCCCCCTGAAACCGCCGCCCATGAAAGCCGTCACCGCTGCCGTTTGTCTCGCCCTTTGCCTGTCTGGCTGCGCCGTCTTCAAAGGCAGGCAAGCCAGCAGCGTCGCAACGTCCCCGGAACCCTGGTATCCGCTGGCCACCTGCGCCAACCCGCATCCCGACGACATTCCCGCCCCCTGAGCCTGCCACCATGAAACCCGCCTCCGCCGTTTTCCTCGCCCTCTGCCTGTCTGGCTGCGCCTCGCTCACAGGCCGCCCCGGTCAAGCCGCCAGCGAACCCTGGCAACCACTGGCGACCTGCGCCGAAACCCGCCCCGTGCCGGATGCCGCCGCAGACGGCAAGCGCTCTGCTCCGACGGTGGGCTGCTTCTTCACCGCCGACGGCTACGGCGCCACGCCCGAAGCCTCGCGCCCGCTCACGCCCGGCCAGCGCAAACTCGCCGCCATGCGCGCCGCCGAAGTCGACGCCTACCGCAAACTGGCCGAACAGGTGCATGGCTTCAACATCGACGGGCGCACCACGGTCGCCGATTTCGTCGCCCAAAATGACGCCATCCGCGCCTGGGTAGAAGCCCTCGTGCGCGGCGCGCGCATCGTCAGCAACGAACCCGTAGAAGACGGCAACTACAAAGCCACCGTCGAACTCGTCACCCCGCCCGACTTCCCCGGCTGCCTCGCCGTCGCCACCTGCCCCGTTGCCAAAAAAGAAAAAGCGCCGGAAAAAGACAAACCAGCCCCCGCCACATCGCAGCCCCAAGCAGAACCGACGCCGTCGCCCGTCGCTGAAACAACGCCCCCGCCCACTTCCCGCCACATCACCCGCCCGCACTGCGTCAGCGGCTGCGTAGACCCCGCACAAAACTACGCCAACTGATTCATCCCAACACAAGCCCGCAGCGTAGCAACAGAGCATCCCATCACACGGACGCCAGCCAATCGTCGGCTGAGCAATTCGTCACGCGCATCCTGCCCGCTTGCAAGCCGCGCCCTGTCTGGCAATGGCGCGGCGGCCAGATTTCCGAAACACGAAAAGCGCCTCTCCATCCCGTTTATTTCCGCGTTTGAACAAACCGCTGCGGGCGCATACTGACCACATCGCCCCTTCCGCAGAAAGCGGTTTTCATGCTTGATTTTTTGTAGGAGATTAAATTATGTTTACCCCCCCCCCCACACACACAGAGCCGCGCATAAAAAACTAACCGCGCTCCTCCTTCTTCCTCTCCTGCTTGGCGGCTGCATCCAGCAAACCGCCCCCATTCAGCACAGCTCGCCCATCACCCCCATCGTCGCCCCTGCTGCTACCACCCACCAAAACTTCGTCGCTACCGGCTACGGCAGCCAGAACGCCTTTGGCCGCTACACCATCGGCCAGCGCAAACTGATGGCCATGCGCGCCGCAAAAGTCGACGCTTACCGCAACCTCGCAGAACTGGTCTACGGATTCAGCGTTGACGGACGCACCACCGTCGCCGACTTCGTCGCCCAGAATGACCAGGCTCGTTCTTGGGTCAGCGCCTTCATCCGTGGTGCCCGCGTCACCGAAGTCGTGCAGGAAAGCGACGGCAACTATCGCGCCACGGTCGAACTCCCCTCCTCTGTCCGGCTGGTCGAATGTCTTGTTCATTCCCGTTGTGGCGCCCCCGTCAGCGTCGTGCCGAACTGTACAGGCACCCACTGCGGCGTCTACAACGCCCCGGTCGTTACACACCCCGTCGTAACGCGCCCATGCGTAACCGGCTGCGTTGCGCCCGCATTCCACTACGCCAACTGATTGCCATCGCGCGTCACCAGAAAATCACCACCGTGTTTTTTGCACACGGCGCGGGGGCGAAATTTCGCCCCCGCCCACCCTGCGCGTTTGCGGGATGTTTTTGCGCAAACCGGGCGCACTGTGCGCTTTTTGCACCGCGAATGCCCGTGCGGATGCCAACGAATTCACACTTGCCGCCACAAAACCTTCAAGAACAGGGACAAACAGACCGACAATACGCTCAAGCCACGAAATATGTCCAGAGGAGCTAGTGTCACCATGTCCCCGCAAACACTCCTTCGCGCCGCAACCATTCTGCTCGCCGCCAGCATGATGGGCGGCTGCGCCCTCAAAAGAGGCCCCGCCGCGCCGGTCGCGCAGGTGCGTCCGGTCGCCTTCCAGCCCATGGTTTCCGCGCCCACTTCCGCGCCACCGCAGCAAATACAACAGCCTGCGGCAGGCACTGCCGCCGCGCCGGTCGTGAAAACCTTCGTCGCTACCGGCTACGGCAGCCAGAACGCCTTTGGCCGCTACACCATCGGCCAGCGCAAACTGCTCGCCATGCGTGCGGCGGAAGTCGACGCCTACCGCAAACTGGCCGAACAGGTCTATGGCTTCAATGTCGACGGCAGCACCACGGTGGCGGACTTCATCGCCCAGAACGACCAGGCGCGCGCCTGGGTGGAAGCCTTCATTCGCGGCGCACGCATCACCGAAGTCGTCCCCGCAGGCGATGGCAACTACAAGGCCACGGTGGAACTTTCCGGCGCTACCCGCCTGATCGACTGCGCCGTGCGCAACCGCTGCAAATAACCCGCACACGCGCAAGCCGCCGTAGGCAGATCCTGCGGCGGTTTGCCGTTTTTCCCCTTCCTCCTGCCCGGCGCACGCCGGGTTTTTTTTGCCCACGCCCGGAGACACGAAAACTGCGCCACAAGGGTATATTGGCGAACTTGCCACAGCACAAAACCCGGACAAGGATGATGATGAAACCGGAAACCGCGATACAGCCCGACTCCCACGACCTGAATTTTCCCCAACTTGTCGAAGCCATCCACAGCATCGACAATACACTGAGCACACAAGCAAACCGCGCAGTAAACATCTGCCTGACACTGCGCAACTGGCTGATTGGGCTGTACATCCAGGAATATGAGCAGCATGGGCACGACCGGGCGCGCTATGGCGAAGGTTTGTTGGACTCTCTGGCTCAGGCGCTTCGGCAAATTGGCGTTGCCCGGTGCGATGCCCGGGAATTACGCCGTTATCGGCTGTTCTACCTTACTTATCCACAGATTCGGGAGACAGTGTCTCCCGAATTGCTGCCCGAGGTGCTGCAAATACAAGATTCGGGAGACAGTGTCTCCCAAATCTCCGCCGCGCCAACGCTGAACGGTGACAAGCTGGTCGCCAGACTCTCTTTCAGCCACTTTGCCGAACTGCTTGCGGTAGAAGATGCTATCAAACGCTCGTTTTACGAAGTCGAGTGCATCCGGGGAAACTGGTCGGTGCGCGAACTCAAGCGCCAGATCGCCAGTCTGTACTACGAACGCTCGGCGCTGTCGCACGACAAAAAGAAGCTGGCCGAACTGAGCGACCAACT
>JAFZMK010000010.1 GCA_017553285.1 Rhodocyclaceae bacterium | reverse complement strand
GGCGATGATGTGGGCGGGGTCGGCAATTTCCATGTTCGAGACAATCATGAAGCGGTTTTTCAGCCGCCCGTCGTCTTCAAACAGCGGGAAATATTTCTGGTTCGCCTGCATGGTGAGAATCAGGCATTCGGCGGGCACTTCGAGATATTCCGCCTCAAATTCGCCGACCAGCACGGCAGGCCATTCGACCAGCGCGGTGACTTCGTCGAGCAAGGCGGCGGCATCCGCCGTCTGAAACTGCGCCTGTTCCGCCTTGGCTGTGGCGGCGAGCGCCTTGGCAATTTGCGAGCGACGTTCGACAAACCCGGCAATGACCTTGCCTTCGTCGCGCAAGCGGGTTTCATATTCATCGGCATTCGCCAGCGTGATTTCACCGGCAGACAGGAAACGGTGCCCCAGCGTGACGCGCCCGGCCTGCAAGCCCAGCACTTCACCCGCGACCACATCTGCGCCATGCAGCATCACCAGCCCGTGCACGGGGCGGACAAATTCCACTTCGCGCGCGCCCCAACGCATCCGCTTGGGCACGGGCAGCGAGGCGGCAGCGTGTTGCACCACGGCGGCGAGCACGTCGGCCAGTTTCGCACCGGCGACGGTGTGGGTGTAGAACAGTGCTTCGGCCTTGCCGTCTTGCTTGCGGGTGAATTTTTGCGCGTCCGCCAGTTCCAGCCCTTTGGCTTGCAGCTTTTTGAGCATCGCCGGCGTGGGTTTGCCGGCTTCGTCAAAGGCAATCGCGACGGGGAGGAATTTTTCTGTCACCTCGCGGCTGGCGGCTTCGCTGGCCACCGCTTCGGCGCGCACGGCCAGACGGCGCGGCGTGGCAAACATGCGCCACGGCGCGTCCGCCGCGCGCAAGCCGTGTTTTTCCAGCCCTTCGGCAACGCTGCGGGCGAAGGCTTCGCCCAGTTTTGCCAGCGCCTTGGGCGGCAGTTCTTCGGTACGCAGTTCGACCAGCAGGGTTTCATGCTTTGCAGCCATCATGCAGCCTCCTTCTTGCCTTCCAGCATGGGGAAACCCAGCGCCTCACGCGAAGCCAGCCAGGCTTGGGCGACCGCGCGCGACAAGGCGCGGATGCGTCCCACGTATGCGGCGCGCTCGGTCACCGAAATGGCACCGCGCGCGTCCAGCAGGTTGAATGTATGCCCGGCCTTGAGCACCATTTCATAGGCCGGCAACGGCAGCGCAGCCTGCGTGAGCCGCTGCGCCTCTTTTTCGTATTCGCCAAACAGCGTAAAGAGCAAAGGCACGTTGGCAAGCTCGAAGTTGTAGCGCGATTGTTCGACCTCGTTTTGGTGATACACGTCGCCATAGCGCACCGCGCGCCCATCCGGCGCGATGGCCCAGACGAGTTCATAGACGTTTTCCACGCCTTGCAGATACATCGCCAGCCGTTCCACGCCGTAGGTGATTTCGCCGGTGACCGGACGGCAATCGATGCCGCCGACTTGCTGGAAATAGGTGAACTGGGTGATTTCCATGCCATCCAGCCACACTTCCCAACCCAGCCCCCAAGCGCCCAGCGTGGGGTTTTCCCAGTCGTCTTCGACAAAGCGGATGTCGTGCACCAGCGGGTCAATGCCCAGCGCGCGCAGACTGTCGAGGTATTGTTCCTGAATGTCGTCGGGCGAGGGTTTGAGCGCGACCTGAAACTGGTAATAGTGTTGCAGGCGGTTCGGGTTCTCGCCATAGCGTCCATCCTTGGGACGGCGCGAGGGCTGCACGTAGGCGGCGTTCCACGGCTCCGGGCCGATGGCGCGCAGGCAGGTGGCGACATGCGACGTGCCCGCGCCGACTTCCAGGTCAATCGGCTGCATCAACACGCAACCGCGCTTGGCCCAGAACTGCTGCAAGGTGAGGATGATGTCCTGAAATGTTGGCTTGTTTGCGGAAACCATAGATTTATCCAGAAACGGGCGAAGTCGCCACGGGTAAAAAGCGCGATTTTACTACCGCATCCGGCTGCGCGGCGCGGGTGGGTACGCGCCTCAGGCGAGTTTTTCGCCGTGTTCGCGGGTGGCGTGGAACTGTACGTCCGGCCATTTTTCCATTGTTACATCAAGGTTGTAGCGGCTGCTGGCGAGATAGACCGGGTTGCCGTCCACGTCGTGGGCGAAGCGCGAGAATTGTTCGCGCTCGAAATTCTTGCGGCTGGCATCGTCGGGGAAGGTGAGCCAGCGGGCGGTGTGAATGTCGGCGTTTTCAAAAATGGCGTCGACCTTGTATTCATCTTTCAGCCGTTGGGCGACGACTTCAAATTGAAGCTGCCCGACGGCGCCGAGCAGAAAGCTGCCGTCGTCCAGCGTGAAGACCTGAATCGCGCCTTCTTCGCCGAGTTCTTGCAGGCCTTTTTGCAGTTGCTTGGCTTTCAGCGGGTCGCGCAGGCGCGCGGCGCGGAACAGTTCTGGCGAAAAATACGGAATGCCGCGAAAGCCGAGCGCCTCGCCTTCGCTGAGCGTGTCGCCAATCTGGAACTGGCCGTGGTTGTGGATGCCGATGATGTCGCCGGCGACACCGTCTTCTTTATGCACCCGTTCGTTGGCCATGAAGGTCAGCGCGTTGGCGAGCTTGATTTCGCGGCTGGTGCGCACGTGTTTTACCTTCATGCCGCTGCTGTAGCGCCCCGAACAGATGCGGAAAAAGGCAATGCGGTCGCGGTGGCGCGGGTCCATGTTGGCCTGGATTTTGAAGACAAAGCCGGTAAAGGGCGCTTCCGCCGGGGCGACAAAACGCGCGCCCGCGTCGCGCGGCTGCGGCGGCGGTGCCCAGTCGATGAGCGCCTGCAAGATTTCCTGTACGCCGAAATTGTTGATGCCCGAGCCGAAAAAGACCGGCGTCTGTTTGCCGGCGAGAAAATCGTCCCGCGAAAACGGGTTGGCCGCGCCGCTTAAAAGTTCCACATCTTCGCGCAGTTGGCCGATTTCCAGCGGGAAATTGCTGTCAAGTTGCGCGTTATCCAGCCCCGTGATGATTTCCGCCTGCGAGCGCGTTTCTTCCCCCGCCGCAAAGCGCAGCAAATGCTGGTGCAGCAAATGCCAGACACCGTGAAAGGCTTTGCCCGAACCGAGCGGCCAGGTAATCGGCGCGCATTCGATTTTCAGCACGTCCTCGATTTCGGCGAGCAGGTCGAAGGGGTTTTTTACCTCGCGGTCGAGCTTGTTGATAAAGGTGATGATGGGCGTATTGCGCAGGCGGCAGACTTCCAGCAGCTTGATGGTCTGCGCTTCCACGCCTTTGGCGGCGTCAATGACCATCACGGCGGCATCGACGGCGGTGAGCACGCGGTAGGTGTCTTCCGAAAAATCCTGGTGCCCCGGCGTATCCAGCAGGTTGATGGTGTGGCCGCCATATTCAAACTGCATCACCGAACTGGTCACCGAAATGCCGCGTTCCTTTTCCACTTCCATCCAGTCAGAAGTGGCGTGGCGGCTGGATTTGCGCGCCTTCACCGTGCCCGCAAGCTGGATCGCGCCGCCGAACAGCAGCAGTTTTTCGGTGAGCGTGGTTTTGCCCGCATCCGGGTGGGAAATAATGGCAAAAGTGCGGCGGCGGGCGACATCGCGCAGCAACTCGGGCGGGAAGGCGGAAGAATCAGCGGTGCTCATGGGACAGAGGGCGGACAACAATCAAACCCGACATTTTACCGACCCGCGCCAGCAAACGCCCGCGCACGCACGGAAAAACTCACGACACCCACGCTTTCGGGTCGCCAAAGCGGGCTTCAAAGCAAAAGCCTTTGAGTTTGGCTTTTTTCACCCGCTGCTTGAAGCCTTCGCTCACAAACGGGTAAAACAGACACAGCGAAGGCTCGTTCAACCAGAAAAAATCGGCGTCTCCCACGGCGTTTTCATCAAACACCCAACGGCGCAGCCCGTATCGGTCAAGCTCGCTTTGTTCGTGGTCCAGGCAATCCAGCACCGTGGTAGCGCGCACAAAATAGAAATTGCCGTCTGCGTTATCCAGAAACACCGGATAGAGCTGCGCGTGCCGCTGCCAAATATCGTGCAGCGCATCCGCCGCCCGCTCGCTAATCAAAATGCCGCCCGCGTGCATACAATCACCGGGTTTGTACGGCTTGGGCGAGGATTCGTATAAGGTCAGCGTCAAAGGCTGCCAGTCGCAAAGCGGCGGCACGGGCTTGAAATTGAGGAAGTCTCGCACTACTACTTCTTCCAGCTTCGTGCGCCCCTGATAAATCGGGTAACTCGCCCCGGCGGAAAGCCGATAAAACTGCGTCATTGTCTATTCTCCGCGCATCATTGGCGCTTGTGCAAAGCCAATTTGTCCTGCAAAAAATCCAGCAAGGCTTGTTCTTGCCCGTCCAGACAGCGAAGCGGCAAGATTACGCCTTTCATCGCCCCGATTTGCAGATGGATATGCTCCTTGTCCCGCAAAATGTTGGTGAGGTCGCTGTATTTTGCCCGTTCCATGCCATATTCCGAGGTCTCGCAAATCTCGTCTTCCGTAAATTCCACGGTCGATTTTTCCCAATACGGCAATTTCCCCTCTTTTTTCAGAGAAGAAACCTGCATTTT
>JAFZMK010000078.1 GCA_017553285.1 Rhodocyclaceae bacterium | reverse complement strand
TTGCCGCGCAGGCGGAAAATGCGCCCGCTTTGCGTTTCTGCCGGAATTTTCAGCTTCGCCGCACCGTTCAGGGTGGGAATTTCGATTTCGCCGCCCAGCGCGGCGGTGACGAAGTCGATGGGCATTTCGCAATGCAGGTCGTCGCCGTTGCGCTCAAAGACGGGGTGGGGGGCGATGTGGATTTCGACGTACAAATCGCCCGGCGGGCCGCCGTTGACGCCCGGCTCGCCATGCCCGGCGTGGCGCAGGCGCATCCCTTCGGCAATGCCGGGCGGAATCTTGATTTCCAGCGTCTTGTTGTTTTTCACGCGCCCGGTGCCGCGACAGGTGGAACACGGGCTGGCGATGTATTTGCCGCTGCCGTGGCAGTGCGGGCAGGTTTGTTGCAGCGCGAAGAAACCTTGCTGGATGCGAATCTGGCCGCTGCCGTGGCAGTGCGGGCAACTTTCTGCCTGCGTGCCGGGACGCGCGCCGCTGCCGTGGCAGGTTTCGCATTCCGAGATGGCGGGGATGCGGATGGTTTTTTCGGAACCGCGCGCGGCTTCTTCCAGCGAAATTTCGAGGTTGTAGCGCAAGTCCGTGCCGCGATAGACGTTGCCGCGCCCGCCACCGGCTGCACCACGCGCACCGCGCCCGCCGCCGAAGAGGTCGCCAAAAATGTCGGAAAAGGCGTCGGCAAAGCCTTCAAACCCGCCCGCACCCGCGCCGCCCACGGAAGGGTCGACACCGGCGTGACCATAGCGGTCGTAGGCGGCTTTTTTGTCGGCGTTGGAGAGCACTTCGTAGGCTTCGCTGAGTTCCTTGAACTTTTCTTCCGCTTCGCTGTTGCCGGGGTTGCGGTCGGGGTGATACTTCATGGCGAGCTTGCGGTACGCCTTTTTGATGACATCGGCATCAGCGTCGCGGTTGACGCCGAGCACTTCGTAGTAATCGCGTTTGGACATGGTGGTTTCCGTTGATGGTCAAAAGCCGGAAACGCCCGCGCGGGAGCGTTTCCGGCCTTGCGCGGGGCGCGCGGGCTGGCGCGTCAGTCTTTTTTGTCTTCTTTCACCTCGGTGAATTCGGCATCGACAATGTCGGCTTCGGCGGCCTTGTGGCTGGCACCCGCGCTGGATGAGGCTTCGCCGCCGCTGGCTTCTTGCGCGCCCGCCGCGCCGCCGCTGGCAGCGGCTTCGGCCTGCATCTGCGAATACATCTGTTCGCCCAGTTTCTGGCTGGCGGCGGACAGGGCATCCGTCTTGGCGGCAATCTGCGCGCGGTCGTTGCCTTTCATGGCTTCTTCGGCGTCATGGATGGCCTCTTCAATCTTGGCTTTTTCGTCGCTGCTGATTTTGTCGCCGTACTCGGTCAGCGATTTTTTCACCATGTGGATGAGGCTGTCGCACTGGTTGCGGGCATCGACCAGTTCGCGCGCCTTGCGGTCTTCTTCGGCGTGCGAAGCGGCGTCATGCACCATGCGCTGGATTTCTTCATCCGAAAGGCCGGAGTTGGCCTTGATGGTGATTTTGTTTTCCTTGCCGGTGGCCTTGTCTTTCGCCGAGACGTGCAGGATGCCGTTGGCGTCGATGTCAAAGGTGACTTCGATTTGCGGCATACCGCGCGGCGCGGGCGGAATGTCGGTGAGGTTGAATTGCCCCAGCGATTTGTTGCCCGAAGCCATGTCGCGTTCGCCTTGCAGCACGTGGATGGTCACTGCGCTCTGGTTGTCGTCGGCAGTGGAAAACACCTGACTGGCCTTGGTCGGGATGGTGGTGTTTTTCTGGATGAGCTTGGTCATCACGCCGCCCAGCGTTTCAATGCCCAGCGAGAGCGGGGTAACGTCCAGCAGTAGCACGTCGGTGACGTCGCCTTGCAGCACGCCGCCCTGAATCGAAGCGCCGATGGCGACGGCTTCGTCCGGGTTCACGTCGCGGCGCGGTTCCTTGCCGAAAAATTCGCGCACGCGCTCTTGCACCTTGGGCATACGGGTTTGACCGCCGACGAGGATGACATCATCAATATCCGACACTTTCAGCCCGGCATCTTTCAGCGCCACGCGGCACGGTTCGATGGTGCGCTCGACGAGGTCTTCGACCAGCGATTCAAACTTGGCGCGGGTAATCTTGACGTTGAGGTGTTTCGGGCCGGAAGAATCGGCGGTGATGTAGGGCAGGTTGACTTCGGTCTGCTGGCTGGAAGACAGCTCAATCTTGGCCTTTTCAGCGGCTTCTTTCAGGCGTTGCAGCGCCAGCACGTCGTTTTTCAGGTCGACGCCCTGGTCTTTCTTGAACTCGGTGACGATGTAATCAATCACGCGCTGGTCAAAGTCTTCGCCGCCAAGGAAGGTGTCGCCATTGGTGGCGAGCACTTCAAACTGGTGTTCGCCATCGAGGTCAGCAATTTCGATGATGGAAACGTCAAACGTGCCGCCGCCCAGATCAAAGACGGCAATCTTCGCGTCGCCCGGCTTTTTGTCCATGCCAAAGGCCAGCGCCGCTGCGGTCGGCTCGTTGATGATGCGCTTGACTTCCAGACCGGCGATTTTGCCCGCGTCCTTGGTGGCCTGACGTTGGCTGTCGTTGAAGTAGGCGGGTACGGTGATGACTGCTTCGGTGACTTCTTCGCCGAGATAGTCTTCGGCGGTTTTCTTCATCTTGCGCAGCACTTCGGCGGAAACCTGCGGCGGGGCGATTTTTTTGTCGCGCACTTCCACCCAGGCATCGCCATTGTCGGCACGCACAATCTTGAACGGCATCAGGTCGATGTCTTTTTGCACTTCGCGTTCTTCAAAACGGCGGCCAATCAGACGCTTGACGGCAAACAGGGTGTTCTGGGCGTTGGTCACCGCCTGACGGCGCGCCGGTGCGCCGACCAGCACTTCGCCTTCTTCGGCATAGGCGACTACGGAAGGCGTGGTGCGCGCGCCTTCGGCGTTTTCAATGACTTTCGGCTTGTTGCCTTCCATGACGGAGACACAGCTATTGGTGGTGCCCAGGTCAATACCAATGATTTTCGACATGTTCAGGGTTCCTTTTTCAGAGAGTTCGGTGTTCGGAAATTCGCAAAATGCGCCAGCACGCGCTGGCCTGTGAAGGTATATGGGGTGCGATGCGCGGTTTTCAAGAGGCCGCTTGCGCCACCATCACCAGCGCCGGGCGCAGCACGCGCTCGTTGATGAGATAGCCTTTTTGCAGCACGGTAACCACGGTGTTCGGCTCGGCATCGGGCGTGGGCACGGCGCTGATGGCTTGGTGACGGGTGGGGTCGAATTTTTGTTGCAGCGGGTTGTCTTCGACCAGGCCGCCGGTGCTGAAGGCGGATTCAAGCTGGCGCAAGGTCAGTTCCACGCCTTCGCGCAGGTTGTCGAGCGTCTGGTTTTCGGTGGTGAGCGCGCTTTCCAGACTGTCTTTCACCGGCAGCAGGGCGGCGGCGAATTTTTCGATGGCGAATTTGCTGGCCTTGCCGACTTCGTCCTGCGCACGGCGGCGGACGTTTTCGACCTCGGCGCGGGCGCGCAAAAGCTGGTCTTGCAGGTCGTTGAGCGCAACTTGCAGGCGGGCGACTTCTTCGGACTGCGGCTGCGCGGCGGCATCATTGGTTTCGCTTTCTGCCGCCTCGGCAGGCGCTTCGGCATACAGGGCTTCGCTTTCGGATACGTTGGTTTTGAGTTCGTCGGCAGCTTGTGCAGACGAACGTTTGCTGGATTTGGACTTGGCTTTGGCGCTCATGGGCGGGTCTCCGGGGAAAAACGGTTGGCGGTATAGATGGGGATGACGGGCGCGTTTTCAAGAGGCGCGCAGCAAAAAACGCCTCAGCCCTGCGCGAGCCACACCAGCAGTATCATCAGAAGGCAGACGGGGGGCAGGATGGCGGTGAGGCTGTCGATACGGTCGAGCAGCCCGCCGTGACCGGGCAGCAGCGTGCCGCTGTCTTTCAGCCCGACCTGACGCTTGAACCACGATTCGAGCAAATCGCCCAGGATGGAAAAGGCGGTGAGCACCACCAGCAAGGCAACCAGCAGCAGCCAGCCGACCGCCGTCAGCTCCAGTCGTTCCTGAAAAGCGGCGGCGACCAACAGCCCGTAGAGCACCACGGCAAGCAGCGCGCCAAGGGCACCTTCGCGGGTTTTGCTGGGACTGACCGCCGGGGCGAGCTTCACTTTGCCAAAGCGCCGCCCGGCGAAAAACGCGGCGGTATCGGCAACCCAGGCAATCGCCATGCAGGCGAGCAGCAATTTCCAGTCGACAGTGCGCAGGCCGACGAGGGCGATGGCGGTAGGCACGAGCACAATGATGCCGACGGCCAGCGTCACCCCCTGCGGCAAGGGCGCGCGGCGGCGCAGAATCAGCGGAATGCACACCAGCCACAGCAGCAGGTTCAAGGTCAGCAGCGCGACAACGAAAGCACCGTGTTCGGGGCCGTTGGGTATCCAGACGCTCAACGGTTCAAAGGTGGCGAGCAGCGCCAGCGCTACGCAGACGGCGGCAAAAGCAGCGCGCGCACCGCGCGAAGCCAGCCGCGCAAACTGCCCCCATTCCCACGCACCAATGCCCGCCAGCGCCGCACACACCAGCGCCCACGCTGGCGCGGGCAAATACAGCAGCGCGCAAAGAAAGACGATGAGCAGCAGCGAGGCGGTGAGGATGCGGGTTTTGAGCATGGGGGAAGACTTGGGATCTGATGGATAAAGTAGATTGCGTGGCAAGGAGATGGATCTGGATCCAGGGGGGGCTTGCCCGCGAAAAGTCAGATTCCAGTCATTCCAGTCATGGTACGCCAATATATTTTACAGCCGCCTTGAACGAACAAGGCGGCTGCGTGTGTGATTAACTGAAAACTGGCGATGCGGATATGTCAGTTGTCTTTCCATGCGTACAAGCATGTATCCCATCGATTTTCCGTATGGTGTCTTAGACCAAGGTTGTATTCCGGAACAAGCTGTGTGATGAAATCTGGAATGGAAATCAGGTCTGTATCCCGGTGATATACGGAGACCATCAATTTCGGGTGGCATCGCTCAATGACATTTTTGGCTCCTTTCAGTGCGCTTAACTCGGAGCCTTCAATATCCATTTTGATGATTGTCGGCGAATCGTTCCTGAACAGATCGTCGATCGGCTTCATGTCGACAAAAGCATCTTCGGAAACGGGCATGGAATCATTGTTATTTTCGATAATGTTTCCGTCGTGTCCGCCAACATGGCAGAACGGTATCCGTCCTGAAGTTTCTCCAATCGCATAGTTGTAGATAAACAGGTTTTTATGGAAGTCCCTGTGACGGAACTGGTTGACAAATTGTTGGAGTGTTTTGATGTTGTAACGGTCTGGCTCAAGCATCCAGCTTTTTGCGAACTGCCCTTTTGTGATGTCAATCAGTGCGTACGTAGACTCGCCTATGGAAGCGCCGCAGTCGACCATCTTTTCATCTTTCCCGAGATGAAAAAGCCCTGACCTGAAGTACAAGGTTGAATATGGTTTTGCGACATTCAGTGTCCATTCAAGATTGCAGTGGAGGTGCATGAGCAGGACGTGAAATAAGGTTACGGCAGAATGGCTGTCCGCAAAACGGTTTGCAAGCTGGACGTATTTTTCAGGATGGGCACTGATTGTGTCGCCCCAGTCGCTTGTTCTATAGTCGACGTGGCCGTTAAGTTCGAATATCCGGATAGCCTGCTCGAAATTTATGTAAGGTATTTCGTGTGACAGGCACAGATTTTCAAAAATTCTTCTCGCGTAGTCGTAACGCAATGTGTTTATGGCAAAAATTTTGCCTTTGTGTTTTTTGTGGAGTTCGACAAGTTTGTCGCCGGATATGATTTCAACGCCATTGAAATCACGCCCTTTCATGTATTGGAAGTCATCTACTGCGGCAATGATGGAATCTGAAATGCCCTTTGATTTCATTGCGTCAAACAGTGTTTGACTAAAGCAAGATTCTGATCCTGTTGCGCCAAGGAAGCAGATCAGCGAATTTTCCATGCCATGGCGGTCTATGATGTTCCGTACTTCTTTGTCAATGCAAAAATTTTTGTCTTTGCGGTAGTTATCAACAGACTTTAGAAACATTTGCTCAAGGTTCGTTTGCGGGGGGGGGGGGGGGCTTGGAAATTCATTTTCTACTCTCCTGTGAAAATTTTGAAAATGAGGATTGGTGAGGTTTCCTGAGCGCTTTTCGTCTTTTAGACGGCGCGGCTCAGGCAGACGGGGTTTGTTGCGCGGCTTGTTGCACCTGTTCGCTGGTGCGGCCAAAGCGGCGTTCGCGCGCGCCGTAGGAAGCCAGCGCGGCTTCCAGCGCGGCTTCGTCGAAATCGGGCCAGAGCGTGTCGGTGAAATACAGTTCGGTGTAGGCAAGCTGCCAGAGCAGGAAATTGCTGATGCGCTTTTCGCCGCCGGTGCGGATGAACAAATCCGGTTCGGGCGTGTGCGCCAGCGCGAGTTGGGCGGTGAGGTCTTCTTCGCTGTAGTGCGCCTTGCCGGGCTGGGCGGCGAGCATTTTGTTGACGGCTTCGAGAATGTCCCAGCGCCCGCCGTAGTTGGCGGCAATCGAGAGCGTCAGGCGGGTGTTGCTGGCGGTGAGTTCTTCGGCTTCGCGCACGAGGCGGACAATTTCGGGGTCGAAGCGGGAGAGGTCGCCGATGACGCGAAAGCGGATGTTGTTTTCATGCAGGCGGCGCACTTCCTGCAATAGCGCACGACGAAAGAGCTTCATCAAAAAGCGCACTTCTTCCGGCGGGCGCCGCCAGTTTTCCGAGCTGAACGCAAACAGGGTGACGTATTCGACACCGCGCTGAATGCAGGTGCGCAGCACGTTGCGCACGGCCTCTACGCCGCGACGGTGACCGGCGACGCGCGGCAACATGCGCTGGCGTGCCCAGCGTCCGTTGCCATCCATGATGATGGCGATATGGCGGGGGATTTGCCCGGTTTCCGGGATGCCCTGGCTGGTGCTGGTAAACAGTGCCATCCGATTACCCTGCCGTGGTGGCGCGCGCGCAAGGCGGCTTAGATGTGCATCAGTTCCTGTTCTTTTTCGGACAGGAGCTTGTCGATTTCGGCAACGAAACGGTCGGTGAGTTTCTGGATGGCTTCCTGACCGCGACGTTCGTCGTCTTCGGAAATGGTTTTTTCCTTGACGGCGTCTTTCAGTTGCTGGTTGGCATCGCGGCGCAGGTTGCGCACGGCAACGCGCGCCGACTCACCTTCCTGACGCACGACTTTGGTCAAATCGCGGCGGCGCTCTTCGGTCAGCGGTGGCATGGGCACGCGGATGAGTTCGCCCTGGGTGGCGGGGTTCAGCCCCAGGTCGCTATCGCGGATGGCTTTTTCCACTTTGGCGACCATCGGTTTTTCCCACGGCTGTACGCCGATGGTGCGCGCGTCGATGAGGGTGACGTTGGCGACCTGGTTGATGGGCACGTCGCTGCCGTAGTATTCGACCATGACATGATCCAGCAGGCCGGTGTGGGCACGGCCAGTACGGATTTTCGCCAGATCGGTCTTCAGCGCGTCGACCGAGCGCTGCATTTTCTGGGTGGTCGATTGTTGCAGTTCGTTCAGCATGGGATGGCCTCAGGAATGGACGAGGGTGCCTTCGTCTTCGCCCAGAATGACGCGCTTGAGCGCGCCGGGCTTGAAGATGGAAAACACGTTGATGGGCAGCCGCTGGTCGCGGCACAGGGCAAAGGCGGTGGCATCGAGCACGGCAAGATTGCGGCCAATGGCCTCATCAAAGCTGATGCGGTGATAGCGCTTGGCATCCGGATTTTTGCGCGGGTCGTCGCTATAGACGCCGTCGACCTTGGTGGCCTTGAGCACAATTTGCGCGCCGATTTCCGCACCGCGCAAGGCGGCGGCGGTGTCGGTGGTGAAGAAGGGGTTGCCGGTGCCGGCGGCGAAGATGACCACACGGCCTTCTTCCAGATGGCGGATGGCGCGCCCGCGAATGTAAGGTTCGACAACCTGGTCAATGCGCAGCGCCGATTGCACGCGCGCTTCGCAGCCGGCGCGGCGCATGGCATCGGCCAGCGCCATGGCGTTCATGACGGTGGCGAGCATCCCCATGTAGTCGGCAGTGGCGCGATCCATGCCGGAGGCCGCGCCCTTCATGCCGCGAAAAATGTTGCCGCCGCCAATGACTACGCCCACCTGCACGCCCAGCGCGGCGACTTCTGCCACTTCCTGCACGATGCGGCTGATGACGGCTTCGTTGATGCCGAAAGCATCGTCGCCCATCAGGGCTTCACCAGAGAGCTTGAGCAGGATGCGCTTGTAGGCGGCGGACATGATTGCGAGCCTCGCGTTGCAGGGAGGAAAGAAAAACGCCGCGCTGGGGGGCGCGGCGCGCGGCAGCTTAGCCTTTTTTCGCGGCGGCAGCCTGGGCGGCGACTTCGGCGGCGAAGTCGTTGGATTTTTTCTCCAGCCCTTCGCCGACGACGTACAGCACAAAGGCGGCAACCGAAGCGCCTTTGGCTTTCAGCAGTTGCTCGATGGTCTGTTTGCCGTCTTCGGCTTTCACGAACACCTGACCGAGCAGGGTGACTTCCTTGAGGAATTTCTGCACCGTGCCTTCGGCGATTTTTTCCAGCATCGCTTCAGGTTTGCCGGCTTCGCGGGCTTTTTCGATGGCGATGCGCCGTTCGGTGTCGATGAGTTCTTGCGCCACACCTTTGGCATCCAGCGCCTTGGGCTTGGAGGCGGCAATGTGCATGGCAATGTCTTTGGCCAGTTGGGTGTCGCCGCCGACGAGATCAACCAGTACGCCGATTTTGGAACCCGCGTGCACGTACTGGGCAATCTGCCCTTGCGCTTGCAGACGGGCAAAGCGGCGGATGGTCATGTTTTCGCCGATTTTGCCGACGAGTTCGGTGCGGGTGGCTTCCACGCTCTTGCCGTTGAGATCCAGCGCGGAGAGCGCGGCAACGTCGGCGGGGTTTTTGTCGGCGACCATGCTGGCCAGCGAAGCGGCCAGGGCGAGGAATTCGTCGTTTTTGGCGACGAAGTCAGTTTCGCAGTTGAGTTCAATGAGGGCGGCGAGTTTGCCGTCCGCCGCCACATGCACGCCGACGACGCCTTCGGCAGCCAGACGGGTGGCAGCCTTGGAGGCTTTGTTGCCGAGCTTGACGCGCAGGATTTCTTCGGCTTTCGCCATGTCGCCACCGGCTTCGGTGAGCGCTTTTTTGCATTCCATCATCGGGGCATCGGTTTTTTCACGCAGTTCTTTGACCATGCCTGCGGTAATTTCCGCCATTGTGGGTTCTCCTGAGTAATTCGGTTGGGTATTCGGGAAAGGATGCGCCGCGCCCGCGCGGGGTGCGGCGCACATCAAGGCTTATTCGGACGCGGCGGCGTCTTCTTCGACCTCGACAAATTCGTCGCTGCCAGCGTCGACGATTTCTTGCAGCGCGTTGCTGCGCCCTTCCAGCACGGCATCGGCCACGCCACGGGCATACAGGCGCACGGCGCGCGAAGAATCGTCATTGCCCGGGATGAGGTAATCGACGCCTTCGGGGCTGTGGTTGGTGTCGACCACCGCGACCACGGTGATGCCGAGTTTGCGCGCTTCCGAGACGGCAATTTTGTGATAGCCGACATCGACGACGAAGATGGCATCGGGCAGGCCGCCGAGGTCCTTGATGCCGCCGATGGAACGTTGCAGTTTTTCCAGTTCGCGGCGCGCCATCAGCGCTTCTTTTTTGGACAGACGGTCCAGCGAGCCGTCTTCGGCCATGGCTTCCATTTCTTTCAGGCGCTTGATGGACTGCTTGACGGTCTTGAAGTTGGTGAGCATACCGCCGAGCCAGCGTTCATCCACATAGGGCATGGAACAGCGCTGCGCTTCTTCGGCGATGATTTCGCGCGCCTGGCGTTTGGTGCCGACAAACAGCACGGTGCCGTTGCGGGCGGCCAACTTGCGCACAAAGCCCATGGCTTCCTGATACTTCTCCATGGTCTTTTCGAGGTTGATGATGTGGATTTTGTTGCGCTGGCCAAAGATGTAGGGGGCCATGCGGGGACTCCAGAAGCGGGTCTGGTGACCAAAATGCACACCGGCTTCGAGCATCTGGCGCATCGTGACGGACATAGTAAAACTCCATGAATTGAAAAGGGTTGAACCTCCGCCCGGCATGTTGGACGCGCGGAGTCAACCAGCGCGCCACCCCGTTGGTGCCAGCATCAGCCAGCAAGCCGGACGTGCGGATTTTGCCCGTGGCGCGCTCTGCGCCAGTTTTCGGACAAGCCGATGATTTTAGCCCGTTATCCATGTTCATGGCAAGGCTTTGCATTTGTGCGCGGGCGGGTGCTGGTTGCGCGGCGCGGGCTTTCCTTGTAAGATGCACGGCTCTCGGGGCGTAGCGCAGCCCGGTAGCGCGCTTGCTTTGGGAGCAAGATGTCGGGGGTTCGAATCCCTCCGCCCCGACCACCGGCTGATTCCCGGGCGCGACTGCCCGTAGCTCAACTGGATAGAGCACCGGCCTTCTAAGCCGGGGGTTACAGGTTCGATTCCTGTCGGGCAGGCCAGTGAATCCAGAGGTTTTCGCGCTGTGTTTCCGCGTGGAACGCAGCGCCTGAGATGGCGGCATTAGCTCAGTTGGTAGAGTACTGGATTGTGATTCCAGGTGTCACCGGTTCGAACCCGGTATGCCGCCCCAGATGCCAGAGGCCCTGCAAGCGGTGCGTTTGCGGGGCCTTGTTTTTCTGCCCGCTCTCCCTGTCGTTCAATGGATAGGACAGCCGCCTCCTAAGCGGCAAATGCAGGTTCGATTCCTGCCGGGGGGACTTCGCTTCGTGCGATAATCCGCCACCTTTTCACCCGCCGTGCCACCTGCCGTGCGCGCGCCGTTCAGGGAGCTGTTTTCCATGTCCATGTTTGATGTCATCCGCAACAATCCCCGCGTCTCCCAAGTCATTCTGGTGATTTTGACCCTGCCGTTTGCTGTCTTCGGTCTGGACGCCTATTTCGCTTCCTCGCCGGGAGACCGCGAAGTGGCGAAGGTGGGGCACATGAAAATCACCGCGCAGCAGTTTGACACCGCACTGCGCGACGCCCAGCAGCGGCTGCGCAGCCAGTTCGGCGGCGAGGCGAGCGCGCAATTGACCGACCTGGTCAACTCTGCGGCGTTTCGCACTTCGGTGATGGAAGATTTGGTGCGCCGCAGCCTGCTGGTGCAATACGCGCAGGACGAGCGGCTGGTGACGCTGCCCGAGAGCCTGCGCCAGTGGATTGCCGCCGAACCCGCCTTCCAGCAAGACGGGCGCTTTTCGCAACAGTTGTACGTGCAGCGGCTGGCGCAAATCGGGCAGACGCCGGTGCAGTTTGAAACCTCGCAGGCGGTCAACATGCGCTTGCAGCAGGCGATTGATACGGTGTCGGATTCGACCTTTGTGCCCCTGTCGCTGGCGCGCGAAGTGCTGGGCGCGCAACTGGAAAAGCGCACGGTGAGCGTGCGCCGCTTCGCGCCGGCGGATTTTGCAGCGAAAGTCACGCTGGATGACGCGGCGGTCAAGGCAACCTATGACGAAAACCCGCAGCGTTTTGAAGTCCGCGCCCGCCTCAAGGCGCAGTACGTGGTGCTCGATGAAGCAGCGCTGCGCGAACAGGTGAAGGTCAGCGATGAAGACATCGCGCAATACTACGAAGCCAACCGCGCCAACTTCAGCGACCAGCCCGCCGCCCGGCGCGTGCGTCACATCCTGATTGCCGCAGGCGAAGGCGCGGAGGCCAAGGCGCAGGCGCGCGAAGCGGCGCAAGCACTGCTGGAAGAGCTGAAAAAATCGCCGGAACGTTTCCCCGAACTGGCGAAAGAAAAATCTGCCGACGCCTCCACCGCCCAGCAAGGCGGCGAACTGGGCTGGCTGACCCTGAACGGCGGCGGGCTGGACGCCGCCTTTATCCACGCCGCCTTCGCCCTGCAAACGCCGCAAGAACTCAGCGGCGTGGTAGAAACGGCTGCCGGTTTTCACCTCATCCAACTGGAAGAAACCCGCGCCGAAACCTACCGCCCGCTGGCGGAAGTGCGCGAAGAAATCGAAGCTACCCTGCGCCAGCAAGAAGCCGTGCGCGCCTATGCCAATGCCGACGAACAATTCTCCAACCTCGTCTATGAACATCCGGACTCGCTCGACCCGGTGGCCAAACAGTTTGGTCTGAAAGTGCAGGAATCGGACTGGATTGAACGCGATGCCGGCGCCGCCCCCTTCGACTTGGCGCAATTGCGCGCTGCCGTCTTTGATGAAGACGCCGTAAAGGGCGGGCACAACACCGAAGCCATTGAAGTGGCGCGTGGCGTCAAAGTGGCTGCGCGTGTGCTGCAATTTGAACCGGCGCGCGTGCCGGAGTTTGACGAAGTGCGCGCGCAGATTGAAAAACAGATGCGCACCGAAGCCGCCGCCAAGATGGCGCGCGAAGCGGGCGAGGCGCTGCTGGCGCAATTGCAAAAAGGCGAAGCCACCGACACCAAATGGCCGCCCGCGCAAACGCTGGAACGCGCGACGCAAGAGGGCGAAACCCTGCCGCAAGAAGCCATGTCTGCCGTCTTTTCAGCCAACGCCCAAACCCTGCCGACCTATGTTGGCGCGCCGCTGGAAGGCGATGGCTATGGCGTCTTCCGCATCGAAAAAGTGGAACGCCCGGAAGTGAGCGACGAAGACCCGCGCCTGGCCGCCTTGCGCCGAGGCTACCGCAGCGCGCTGGCCGCGCAGGAAGTGGAAGCCTTCATGGCCTCCCTGCG
>JAFZMK010000077.1 GCA_017553285.1 Rhodocyclaceae bacterium | reverse complement strand
TTGCTGGTTTCCAGACTGACGCGCACCAGTTGCACGCGCAGCCGCTCGCCCATGCGAAAGCGCACGCCGGTGCGCTCGCCGCGCAGTTCGTGGCGGGTCTCATCGTGCTGGAAATAATCGCTGCCCAAGTCCGAGATGTGAATCAGCCCTTCGACATAGAGTTCATCCAGCGCCACAAACAGTCCGAAGGGCACGACGCTGGCAATGCTGCCGTCAAAGATTTCACCAATGCGCTCATGCATGAAATGGCATTTCAGCCAGGCGGTAACGTCGCGGGTGGCTTCATCGGCGCGCCGCTCGGTGGCGGAACAATGCTGGCCGAGCGCATCCAGCCCGCGCGCGGGCAGCCGGCACCCTGCCAGCGTGGCCTTGATGGCGCGGTGCACGAGCAAATCCGGATAGCGGCGGATGGGGGAGGTGAAATGCGCGTAGGCTTCAAACGCCAGCCCGAAGTGCCCGATGTTGTCCGGACTATAAACGGCCTGCCGCATGGAGCGCAGCAGCATGGTTTGCAGCAGGGCAAAATCGGGGCGGGCGCGGCAGGCGGCCAGCAGCGCGCCGTAATCGCTGGCAGAAGGTTCGTCGCCGCCGCCCAGCACCAGCCCAAATTCGCGCAGCGAGGCGCGCAGTTTTTCCAGCTTTTCGGGCGTGGGACCTTCGTGCACGCGATACAGCGCAGGCTGCGCGTGGGCGAGCAGAAACCGCGCCGCGCACACGTTGGCGGCAAGCATGGCCTCTTCAATCAGCCGGTGCGCATCGTTGCGCACTTCCGGCACGATGCGCTCGATTTTGTCTTCTTCGTTGAAAATCATGCGGGTTTCAACGGTCTCAAAATCAATTGCACCGCGCCGCTGGCGTGCTTTGAGCAAGACGCGAAAAACGGCGTCCAGATTGTGCAGATGCGGCAGCAACGCGGCGAGTTCGGCGCAGGTCTCCGCGTCGTCTTCATACAGCGCGGCGGCGACCTGGTTGTAAGTGAGGCGCGCGTGCGAGTGCATCACGGCGGGGTAGAAACGGTAATCGCGAATCTGGCCGCTGGCGCTGATTTGCATGTCGCACGCCATGCACAGGCGGTTTTCGCGCGGCACCAGCGAACACAGCCCGTTGCTGAGCTTCTCAGGCAGCATGGGAATGACGCGGCGGGGAAAATAGACGGAATTGCCGCGCGCGTGCGCATCCGCATCCAGCGCGCTGCCGGGCGTGACGTAGTGGGAAACGTCCGCAATGGCCACCAGCAGGCGATAACCGCGCCCGGCGCGTTCGCAATAGACGGCATCGTCAAAATCCTTGGCGGTCTCGCCATCGATGGTTACCAGCGGAAGCGCGGTGAGGTCTTCGCGCCCATCCCAATCCAGCTTGCGCACGCGCGCGGGCAGTTTGCGCGCTTGCAGCCGGGCAGCGTCGGAAAAGACAAAGGGCAGGTCGTGCTTGCGCAGGGCAATTTCGATTTCCATGCCCGGGTCGGCATAGTTGCCCAGCACCTCGACAATCTTGCCTACCGGCGGCGCTTCGCGGCTGGGTTGGGCGATGAGTTCGACGGTGACCACCTGCCCGTCACGCGCGCGCTTGTGACCGGGGGCGACGACGATGTCCTGCGCGATGCGCCGGTCTTCGGGCACCACGATGGCCACGCCGTGTTCCATGCGCAGCCGCCCCACGATGCGCTGCTGGCGGCGTTCCAATACTTCGATGATTTTGCCTTCGGGTCGCCCCCGGTAATCCTTGCCCGTCAGCCGCACCAGCACGGTATCGCCATGCAGCGCCGCGCGCATGGTGTGCGGGCTGAGGAAAATGTCCGCACCCGCATGGTCGTCGCGGATGAGAAAGCCGAAACCGTCAGAATGCCCCTGAATGACGCCTTTGATGAGCGAGGCCTTGTCCGGCAGGATGAACGCATCGCGGCGATTGCGCAGCAACTGCCCATCGCGTTCCATGGCGTGCAAGCGGCGCTCGAAAAAGGCGGTCTCCTCGGCGCGGATTTCCAGCAAGGCGCATAACTGCGCAAAATCCAGCGGCACGCCCTCGTCTTCCAGCATCTGCGCGATGTACTCGCGGCTAGGCAGCGGGGCAGCGTATTTTTCGCGCTCGCGGGCAAGGAAAGGGTCAGCACGGCGAACTTTGCCCAGACGCGGACGCGGGCTTTTAGCGGCGGCGGAGGCACGGGAAGGCGCGGACGCGCCCGTTTTCTTGTGGGACATTTGACTTTTTCAGAATCGTGTTTACAATGCGCGGCTTGTCTTCGGAAAGCCCAGATGGCGGAATTGGTAGACGCGCTGGTTTCAGGTACCAGTGTCGCAAGACGTGGAGGTTCGAGTCCTCTTCTGGGCACCAAGATAGTAACGGATTTTCCCTCCGTGCCACAAAGCCCCGCTTCGCGGGGTTTTTTGTTGGGCGGAGGTTTTTGAACGCGGGCAGCAGGGCACAGGAGGGAGTGCTTGCGTCTCTCCCGTAGCGGGAGCACAATTCCTTTCAAGACAACGGCGCGAAGAGAGAGCAGCAACATGAAAATTTTTGGTAAGGAACTACTGGAAGACTTTGCCGCCGTGCATACCAATTCTGTGTCCGCACTGGATAAATGGGTCGCGGCGGTGGAAGCGGCGCAGTGGCGCACGCCGCACGACATCAAGGCCATGTTTCGCAGTGCTGATTTTCTTGCCAACAACCGCGTCATCTTCAACATCAAGGGCAATCATTACCGCCTTGTTGTGCGTGTTCGCTTTCAGGCGGGCAAGGTCTATGTCGAATGGATCGGCACTCACGCGCAATACGACAGGTTGGAACTTTGACCGGAGAGTACATCATGGAAATTTCACTCATTCGTACAAGAAAAGAATACGATGCGGCGATGCGCCGCTTGCATCAATTGCTGGATGTTGACCCAGCCGAAGGTTCGCCGGAATCGGATGAAATCGAATTGCTCTCGCTGGTTATCGGGCAGTACGAGGATGAACGTTGCCCGAAAAGAGAGGATACTTTCGATGCCGTCGAATTCATCCTCTACGTCATGGAAGAACGCGGTCTGAGCCGCAAGGATATGGAAGCCTACATTGGCGGTTCGGGGCGCGTGTCGGAAGTGCTTTCGCGCCGCCGCCCGCTCACATTGGCGATGATTCGCCGTTTGCATGACGGGCTGGGCATTCCTGCGGACATCCTGATTCGCCCGCCCCGGCCTGCGGCGCAAACCGAAAAGTGCGCTTCGCGCAGACCGGCTGCACGCAACAGCAAGGATCACGCTGCCAGCGCGCACGCTTGATGCGCTTTGCAGCCGCCAGTCAGCAGAATTGGCGGATTGCCCCGTCGTACCCCAAAACCCCGCTTTGCGGGGTTTTTTGTTTGTACGGCTCTTGTTTGCAGACGGCGGCACGACTTGCCGAGGTGCGCGACGAATTGCGCGCGCGAGGGTTCTTTGGACGAGGAACAGCGCAAGGCGCTGGCGGGGCAGGATGGGCTGTTTGCGGAATCTGAGCAGGCAGCGCAGGCGCTTTCCGGGTACTTCAAGGGGATGCAAACGCTGGCGCGCAGATACGG
>JAFZMK010000076.1 GCA_017553285.1 Rhodocyclaceae bacterium | reverse complement strand
GCGATTTTGCCGCGCTGCACGGGCAGTTTGTCGCCGCTGGCTGCGAAGTGCTGGGGGTGTCGCGCGACAGCCTGAAGGCGCACGAAAATTTCCGCGCCAAAAACGCGCTGCCTTTTGCGCTGCTCTCCGACCGCGAGGAAGCCGCCTGCACCGCTTACGATGTAATCAAGTTGAAAAAACTCTACGGCAAGGAAGTGCGCGGCATTGAACGCAGCACCTTTTTGATTGACGCGCAGGGGAACATCGTGCGCGAATGGCGCGGCGTGAAAGTGCCCGGTCATGCGCAGGAAGTGCTGGATGCCGTGCGCGCCCTGTGAGTTGCCCGATTTTGCCGGAGTGTTCGCCCATGCCTGATTGCGCCCGCAAACTGTTTGTGCTCGATACCAACGTGTTGATGCACGACCCCACCAGCCTGTTCCGCTTTGAAGAGCACGATTTGTACATCCCCATGATGACGCTCGAAGAGCTGGATGCCCACAAAAAAGGGCTGACCGAAGTCGCCCGCAATGCGCGTCAGGCCAGCCGGATGCTGGACGCCATTGTCAGCGGCGTTGAAGGTGGCGCCGACATGTGCGCGGGCATCGCGCTGCATGACGCATCGGGCGGGCAGGCGACGGGCACGCTGTTTTTCCAGACCGACGCCATCACGCAGCCGCTGCCCGCTGCGCTGCCCACCGCCAAAGGCGACAACCACATCCTTGCCGTGCTCATGCATCTGGCGGGCGCGCACGCAGGGGTGCCGGTGATTCTGGTCAGCAAAGACATCAACATGCGCATCAAGGCGCGCGCACTGGGCTTGCAGGCGCAGGATTATTTCAACGACAAAACACTCGAAGACAGCGACCTGCTCTACGCGGGTGCCGAACAACTGCCGGGCGATTTCTGGCAAAGCCACGGGCGCGACATGCGTTCATGGAAAGAAGACGGGCAGACGCACTATCAGGTGCGCGGCGAGCGCGTGGCGGGCTGGCTGCCCAACGAGTTCCTGTTTCTGGATGACGAAGCCGCGCCGCTGACCGCCCGCGTGTGCGGCATCGAAAACGGTGCCGCCCACATTCGCACCATCACCGACTACACCCATCCGCGCAATCAGGTCTGGGGGATTACGGCGCGCAACCGCGAACAAAACTGCGCGCTGAATCTGCTGATGGATCCGGAAATTGACTTTGTCACCCTGCTCGGGCAGGCGGGCACGGGCAAAACCCTGCTCACGCTGGCCGCAGGTCTTGCGCAGGTGCTTGACACCCGCCGCTATGCCGAAATCATCATCACCCGCGTGACCGTGTCGGTAGGCGAAGACATCGGCTTTCTGCCCGGCACGGAAGAAGAAAAAATGGCGCCCTGGATGGGCGCGCTGGAAGACAATCTGGACGTGCTGCACGGCGCGGCGGGCGGCAACGCGGGCGGCGATTGGGGGCGGGCGGCGACACGCGATTTGGTGGGCAGCAAAATCCGCATCAAAAGCCTCAACTTCATGCGTGGGCGCACCTTCCTGAACAAATTTCTGATTATTGATGAAGCGCAAAACCTCACGCCCAAGCAGATGAAAACCCTGATTACCCGCGCCGGTGCCGGTACCAAGGTGGTCTGTCTGGGCAATCTGGCGCAGATTGATACGCCGTATCTCACCGAAGGCAGTTCCGGGTTGAGTTACGTGGTCGACCGCTTCAAGGATTGGCCGCACGCCGGGCACATTACGCTTGCCCGGGGCGAGCGTTCGCGCCTGGCCGATTACGCTTCCGGCGTGCTGTGAGCGCCGCCCGCCTCGCGCGCCAGCAGTTCCTGCCGGAAGGCTTCCATGCCGCGCAATAGCTCGATGGCGGGCGTGCCGGTCGCAAACACCCGCCCGCGTGCATGGGCGCGGGCAGCGTCTGCCGGTGCGCCGTGGTCGAAACAGCAAAAGGGCACGCCGCAGGCGATGAGTTCGTGTGAGACGTAGGAAAAGGTCTCCGGCCAGATGGATGGCATCAGGAAGATGTTGGCACCGCTTTGTTGCAGCCGCGCGGGCAGTTCGTTTTCTGCATAGCGACCACTGACGTGCATACAGGGCGAGGAAAATTCCGGATGCAGCGTGCCGATGACTTCAATGCGCGCCGGGAAGTGTTCGCGCTCAATGGTGTCACAGAGGTCTTTGAGCACCGGCCAGCCTTTCTGCCAGCCAATGGCGCCGACGATGCCGATGGTCAGCGGTTTGTCCAGCGCCACCGGGACTGGCGCGGCGGCAAAGTGCGCCATGGAATGCGGCACCAACGTGATGCGCGGCGCGCACTCGGGATAGATGCGCGTGAGCAGGCGGCGGGAACTGTCGGAGAAGGCGAGGATGCGGTCGGTTACCGCCAACAAATCGCCCCAGCGCGCGCGCCAGTCGTCCATGCGGTTGCAGTCGACCGGAAAATCCAGCGGCAGGGCGGAAAAACAGCGCG
>JAFZMK010000075.1 GCA_017553285.1 Rhodocyclaceae bacterium | reverse complement strand
TGGAAGACATCCCTGGCGTCGGTCCCACGCGCCGCCGCAATCTGCTGGCCGCCTTCGGCGGACTGGAAGGCGTGCGCCAGGCCGCCGAAGAAGACCTGCGCCGCGTCCCCGGCATCAGCCGCCAACTGGCGGCGGAAATCCACGCATTTTTCCGCTGAGGCGCGGCAGCCGCTCAGGTAAGCAAGACCAGCGCCCAGACAATCGGCACGTTGCAGATGGCCAGCGCGACGGCGGCGCTGCCGACATCTTTGGCGCGTCCGGCGAGCGGGTGAATTTCTGGCGAGGCGAGGTCGACGATGGCTTCCAGCCCCGAATTGAGCAGTTCGACGACCAGCACGGCCAGCACGCTGGCGACGAGTAGGGCGCGTTCCAGGCCGGTTTCGCCTAGCCACAGCGCCAGCGGGATGAGGATGATTGCGCACGCCAGCTCTTGCCGGAAAGCGGCTTCATGCTGCCAGGCGGCGCGCAGTCCCGCCCAGGAATAACGGCACGCGCCCAGAATGCGGGCGAGACCGGGTTTGCTTTTGAATTGTTCGGAAGACATGGTCTAGCGGTTTGCAGTGACGAGGGTGGCAAGGATACGACGGATTGGCGCGGGCAGCGGCGCGTTCGCCAGCTCTTCGGGCGCGAGCCAGTGCTGCGGCGCGAGACCGTCTGCGCCGCGCAGCGATAGCGGGGCGGTTTGCGGCAGCATTAGCGCAAAGACTTCCAGCGTCAGCCGGAAATGGGTGAAGGCGTGTTGCAGACGCGCCGCCGCGTGTGCGGGCAGGGTGCGCGCGAGGGCGGCGGGCAGACATTGGCATTCGGGCAGCGAATACAGCCCGCCCCAAATGCCCGTGGCGGGGCGTTGCAGCAGCAGGATGCGCCCGTCCATGTCGCGCACCAGCGCCAGCGCCGCGTGGCGCAGCGGCGTGGTTTTTTTCGGGCGCGGCGCGGGCAGTTCCTGCACGCGGTCGTCTGCGCGTGCGCGGCAGTCGTCCACCAGCGGGCAGCGCGGGCAATCGGGGCGGGTGCGGGTGCACAGCGTTGCGCCCAAATCCATCTGCGCTTGCGTGTAGGCGGCCATCGCTTGCGGCGTGGCATCCATCGGGGCGGGCAGCAGGCTTTCGGCAAGCTGCCACAGGTGCTGTTCGGTGGTTTTTTCGCCGGGGAAACCTTCCACGGCAAAGCAGCGGCAGAGGATGCGTTTGACGTTGCCGTCCAGAATCGCGGCGCGTTCGCCAAAGGCAAAGGCGGCAATCGCCGCCGCCGTGCTGCGCCCGATGCCGGGCAGGGTGGCGAGGGCTGCGGCGGTGCGCGGAAATTCGCCGCCGTGGTGTTGGCAGAGGTGGCGCGCGCAGGCGTGCAGGTTGCGCGCGCGGGCGTAGTAGCCCAGACCGCTCCACAGCGCCAGCACCTCGTGTTCGCTGGCGGCGGCGAGGCTGGCCAGGTCGGCAAACCGTTCGATAAAGCGCGGGTAATAGCGCAGCACGGTGGGCACGCGGGTTTGTTGCAGCATGATTTCGGAAACCCAGATGCGATACGGCGAAGGCTGCTGCTGCCAGGGCAGGTCGTGACGGCCTGCGTGTGCGTGCCAAATGATGAGTTTGCGGGAAAAGGCGGACACGGGCAGGGAAAATGCGATAATACGAGCTTGTGTTGAACGCAGCTACGGAGAGCACAGCCCGATGCCATACGCCAGCCCGAAGACCCGCGCCTGTGCCGCTGTGTGGGAAGTTGCCGCAGGGGGCGCGGCGAATGGAGCGGGTGAAGGGAATCGAACCCTCGTATGCAGCTTGGGAAGCTGCCGTTCTACCATTGAACTACACCCGCGAGGGAGCCGCGATTGTATGCGCCTGCGCGCGCACTGGCAAGCGCGGGCAAGCGCGGCAATGACAAACTTGCACGGGGAGGGCGCGTGAAATGACGAATCAGACCGAATGCACGAAAGGCACGCTTGCGCTGCCGCCGGTGGCGCTAAAAACCTTGCTGGGCGGGCTTTCCGTGCGCGAATTTCTCGCCGAATACTGGCAAAAGAAGCCGCTGCTGGTGCGCCAGGCCGTGCCCGGTTTTCAGGGGCTGGTGTCGCGTGACGAACTCTTTGCGCTGGCGCGCGATGCCGATGTGGAATCGCGTCTGGTGCGTTGTCAAAACGGGCAGTGGAGCGTACAGCACGGCCCGCAGCAAAAGAAAAGCCTGCAAGTGCGCAACGCCCCCGTGCCCTGGACGGTGCTGGTGCAGGGCTTGAACCTGTGGCGGGACAATGCTGACCGCCTGCTGCGCCATTTCTCCTTCATCCCCTATGCGCGGCTGGATGATTTGATGGTTAGCTACGCCGTCAATGGTGGCGGCGTCGGCCCGCATTTTGATGATTACGACGTTTTCCTGCTGCAAGGCATCGGGCGGCGCCGCTGGCAGATTGCCAACCAGAGTGACCGCACGGTGCTCAAAGATGCGCCGCTGAAAATCCTCAAAGATTTTCGTCCCGTGCACGACTGGGTGCTGGAAACCGGCGATTTGCTCTATCTGCCGCCGCACTGGGCGCACAACGGCATTGCCATTGGCGAGTGCATGACGTATTCCGTCGGCTTCCGTTCGCCCTCGTTCGATGAACTGGGGCGCGAATTTCTCTACTGGATGGCAGAGCGCCAGTCGCTGCCCGGCATTTATGCCGACCCCGGTCTGAAAGTGCAAAAACGCCCGGCGCGCATTGATGAAGCGATGGTCGGCAAAATCGCCCAGGTGTTGGCGAACATCCGCTGGCAGCGCAGCGACGTTGCCGCCTTCCTCGGCGAATATCTTTCCGAACCCAAGCCGCAGATCTTCTTCGAGCCGCCCGAGAATCCGCCCGCGCCGGAAGACTTTGCCCGTCAGGTGCAAGCGCACGGCGTGCGGCTGCACCGCAAATGTCTCATGCTCTGGACGCCAGCGGCCATTTACCTGAACGGCGAAGAACTCGATTGCGACGCCCTCTCCGGCACCGAGCGCGAGCTGCTCACCCGCTTTGCCGACACCCGCATCTTGCCGCCCACGGCCTGCTCGCCCGCCTTGCTGGAATTGTTGTACGGAATGCTGACTGACGGCTTTCTTGCCGAAAGCGACGAAGACAGCGCAGAGCAGTAACAGGAGTAAGCACCACGATGAAACACACCAATCGCAACGCGCCCGCGCCCGGGCAAGAAGACGGCGCGCAACCTGTCCGCAGCGGGGGATTGTTGACGGGAATGCAGGAATACCGCGATGCGATCTGCCAGATGATTTCCAGCGTGGAACATTCCCTGCTGGTGTTTGACAACTCGCTGTACGACTTCGGCATGGAATCGCCGCGTGCGGCACAAGAAGTTTCGCGCCTGTGCGCCCGCAGCCGTCTTTCGCCCTGCGTGCGCATTTTGCTGCGCAAATCAGCTTCCCTGCATGAAAACGCCCCCCGCCTGCTGCGCCTGATGACCCTTTTCGGGCACAGCATCGAACTGCGCGTGATGGACAGCGAATATCCCCTGCCAGCCAGTATGCACGCCCCCTTCGTGGTCGGCGACCAGCGCAGCATCGTCACCCGCTTTCACTACGAGAGCCAGCGCGGCAAATATCTACCCCACGACACCTCGGTAGCCAACCGCCTGACCAACCGCTTTGAAGAACACTGGAACCGCGCCCACCGCGGCCCTGGAGTAACCACGCTGGGGCTGTGAGCGCGCGGCGGGTTTTGCACGACAACCATGAAAAATTTCAAACCACGATGATCTACCCGAGTGCGCGTGCACAATGCCTTGAAGAAGCGGAAGAAAAGTTATCCCATCCCAAATATCGCCCGGACATTGACGGCTTGCGCGCCGTGGCGGTGTTGTCTGTGGTGGCGTTTCATGCCTTTCCGCGCTGGATGCCGGGCGGTTTTATCGGCGTGGATATTTTCTTTGTCATCTCTGGTTTTTTGATCTCGACCATTATTTTCGAGAACCTGGAAAAAAACACATTCAGCTTTCTTGGCTTTTATGCCCGCAGGGTTAGGCGGATTTTTCCCGCATTGCTGATGGTTTTGATTTTCAGCTATGCTTTTGGCTGGATTGCATTGTTTGCAGATGAATATAAGCAACTAGGCAAACACATCGCAGCAGGGGCGGGGTTTGTTTCCAACCTTGTTCTGTGGAGCGAGTCCGGATATTTTGACAATTCGTCCGACACAAAACCTTTGCTGCATTTGTGGAGTTTGGGGATTGAAGAGCAGTTTTACATCGTATGGCCGTTCGTGTTGTGGCTGGCGTGGAAGAAAAGGTTCAATCTTGTCACACTGATTGCTCTTGTCTGGTTTGCGTCCTTTTATCTTAACATTCAGGGCGTCAAGAAAGATGTTGTGGCTACTTTTTATTCTCCGCAGACAAGATTTTGGGAATTGTTTGCAGGCAGTATGCTGGCATGGTTTGTCTTGCACAGTAAAAATACGTTTTCAAATTACGGGCTAAAAATTGACGGTCTTTTGTCCAGGATTGTCTATCGTGAATCTGTCGAGGCGGACGGAAGAACGCTATCAAATACAACGTCCTTTGCAGGCTGCTTGCTGCTGGCGTATGGGTTTTGGCGAATCAGCAAGGAGGTTGGTTTCCCCGGCTGGTGGGGAATGGTGCCGGTTTTGGGTGCTGCATTGGTTATCTTGGCAGGACCCCGTGCGTGGCTGAACAGGACGGTATTGTCCAATAAAATTGCTGTCTGGTTTGGCTTGATCAGTTTTCCGCTTTACCTGTGGCATTGGCCGCTGCTGTCTTTCGCCAGAATTGTTGAGAGCGGAACGCCTGCCCGCAATGTGCGTATAGTGGCGGTGGTGCTTTCTGTTGCACTGGCATGGCTTACTTACCGGTTTGTTGAACGTCCCATACGCTTTGGCAAAAACAGAAGAATCAAAGCGTTTGTACTGGTCTTTCTTATGGTTGTCGTTGGCTACGTTGGATACAATGCGTATGCGAGAGACGGCTTGAAATTTAGAAGGGTCGTGGCACTGAATGTGGTGCCGCCCGAAGATGATGGCTGGTATCAAGGCGTTGAGCTGATTGATGGATGTGGCGTCGCTGATGGGTTTAGAAATTTGTTCCAAATGTGTGCAAAAGATCAACGGGGAAATGTTCGTTTTGCCCTGATGGGGGATAGCAAGGCGCATAGTCTGCATACCGGGCTGATACGTACATCAGACGAGCGTGGCCGGTGGCTTCTTATAGGCGGAGCAAAAGATGTTATACCGCCTTGGCCGATTCTTGACTCTTATCCAGACCCTAATCGCCAAACGACTACTCTGGCAGTAGAGGCGATAGCCAGTAATCAAGATATTGACGTTGTTGCTCTTGTGGCGGCCATGAGAAGCATTATTATTGACCCTCCTGATGCAATCTATCCTGTAATGGTAGATGGAAAGTATAACCCTGCATATATGTCCATGTTTACTCCAAAGCAGGAACTGTTGAACAAGGTGTTTGATCAAGTAAACAGGGTTGTTGAGGTATTTGTTTCTGCGGGGAAAAAGGTTGTTCTTGTTGTCGACAATCCCGCTCTTGCGGAATGCAAGGACTGTATCAAGAGGGTGACTGCCTCGAACCTCGTTAATCGCTTGCTTGGCGGATATAAGGATAATGCTTGCGTGGTTCCTTTGAGTGAGTTTTATGCGCACACCAAGGGTTATCGTGAAATGCTTGCAAAGATTGAGGGCAAGCATCCAGGGGTTGTTTTTATTTTTGACCCGACGGATATTTATTGCGACACTGCTGAGAATGTGTGTGAGGCTTTCCGATACGGGCGCCCTATGTACGGATATGCCGCTCAGGATCATATTTCAGATTTTGCAGCGGGGCTGGTTGGGGTGAGGCTGAATGATTTCGTTCACGGACTGGTGAAGAACGCCCCCTCATCCCGCCCCGCGCAGCCCGATTCAGAACACGATAGCTAGCCCGCGTTTGCTGCCGCGCGTTCCTCAGTCCACCATGTCGGAGAGTTTGCGGGCGTCGAAGTCTGGGTCGGGGCGTTCGGCGGCTTCCAGATGTTTGAGCAGACCGCTCTGGCGCAGTTGGGCGACCAGGGCGTCGAGGCGCGCGTCGGTTTGTTGTGCGTGATCCAGCAGGCCGTGCACGGCGCGTCCGAGCGGGTCTTCCTGTTTGGCGGTGACACCATAGGCGCTGAAAGGCTGCTGCGTGGGGGGCGCTTCGCTGGTTTGTTCTGATTCGGGCTGGATGATGCGTGCCGGGTTGCCCACTGCGGTGGCGCGCGCGGGCACGGGTTTGGTGACCACGGCGTTGGAGCCAATCTTGGCGCCTTCGCCCACGGTAAAGCCGCCCAACACTTTCGCGCCGGCGCCGACGACGACGCCGTTTTCCAGCGTCGGGTGGCGTTTCTCGCCACGGTAGAGCGATGTGCCGCCCAGCGTCACGCCCTGATAAATCGTGCAATCGTCGCCGACCACGGCAGTCTCGCCGATGACCACGCCCAGCCCGTGGTCGATGAATACGCGCTGGCCAATCTGCGCGCCGGGGTGAATTTCAATGCCGGTGCACAGCCGCCCGAGGTGGCTCAGGAAACGTCCCAGCCAGAACCAGTGCCGCCGCCAGGCGGCGTGCGCCAAGCGGTGAAAAATGAGGGCGTGCACGCCGGGGTAGCAGAACAACACTTCCGCCGTGGAGCGCGCCGCCGGGTCGCGGTCGCGGATGCAGGCGACTTCGGTGCGGATTTGCGCCAGCCAGCGGTGCAGGCTGTTGAGGATGCGCACGCGCAGCAGTTTTTGTTTCCACC
>JAFZMK010000074.1 GCA_017553285.1 Rhodocyclaceae bacterium | reverse complement strand
GGTGCGCGAACGCTTCGCCCGCATCGCCGACGAAATCCTCACCCGCTGGGGCACGCCGGAAGCCGTCACCTATCTGGACGAACTACTGCACTACGACGAAGCCACCAACCTGGACGGCTTCCCCCCCGACATCCACGCCGCCCTGATGCACCTGCTCATCCTCCACGACGAACACTTCCCCCGCCCGTAAGACAGAACAAGCCAAGTAAGGTGGGCAAGCCTACCGGCGGGAGCCTGTTTCCACGTCGCGCCTTCGCCGCTCCGGCACCAAAGGGCAAAACTATGCTTTGCCTTTTCGCCTCCGCCCCACGCGGTTTGCGCATCCGCGCGGGCAAACTTCGTTTGCCCACCCTACGGGCTGCGGCGCATCCATCGCGCCCCGTTTTCCACCCCGCCCCTGTATATAACCCATTAGGGCGCAATAAATTGCGCCCCTACGGTGGCACGTCGACCTGTAGGGGGCGGAGGCGGAAAGCCAAAGCGCAGCTTTGGCAGCCGGAGCCGGAAGCCGCCCCAATGGGCGGCGACGTGGAACGATTCATCGCGCCCAAGGCGTTTCCGCCGCAACCATCGGGTTTTTCGCCGCCCACGCCCCGCACCGCACCGCGCCCACGTCATTTGCGCTGCCGCCCACGCTATGGCGGCGGGGCGGTTGGTTTTTTTTGGGGGCGCGGCGATGGCGCGGGCAAACCCTGTCTGTTTGTATGAAATGTTACTGTTTATGCATATATGTAAGCAATAGTTTCTGTTGCTCGCCGTTCGTCGCCGAAAATGTGCCGTTCGTCGGACGGCAAACGGTTATTTTTTGGGGGGTTGACAAACTTCGTTGCGTTTCGTTTAAGGTTGCGCCGCGTTTCGTTTTGCGCGGCCTGTATCGCCTGCGGGCGTTTTCAGGGTTTCCCGCGACACAACACGGATTGTCCGCCTGTACCGCACACAAGACGGCAACCACACTATTTGACCTGTCACGAAAGAGGATCAGATCACCATGCACACAACACCCCGCCCCCCGCATCTTTCCGTTCTTGCCCGTACCCTGCTCACTTTGGGCTGCACCGCTACCGGGCTGATTTCCACCGCACACGCCGAGGTGCAAGGGCTGGATTTGCCCGTGCCTGTGGCGCAAGAGCCGATTGGCCGTGGCACGGGTTTGCCGCCCAATGTGCTGGTCATGTTTGACGATTCTTCGTCCATGCTGCGCCGTTACACGCCGGAAAACCTGGACGAGCAAATCAGCCGTTTCGGCAAACTGCCGCCCACCATCGCAAACAGCAAATCCGACCTGCTCGTGCCGCCCAGCAGCAACTACAACGGCACGTCGCAAACGTACTACCCCACTGGCCATGCCTTTTCCGGGCGCATGTGGTCTGACAGCCACAACCCCTTCCCCATCAACACCATCCGCTTCGATCCGGCGCTCGATTACCTTTCCCGCGCCACGGGCGAAATGCCGGATGCCAACGGTGTGCTTCCGCGCCTCAAGGATACGACCCGCTCGCTTATCGAAGACCGTGGCATCGCCATGGAAAAAAAACACAAGGGCCTCTACGCCCTCGGCTGCGCACTCCAGGGCAAGACCTGCTATGACCCGCAGTCGCTGAAAGACTGGATGCGGGACAGCGCCCGCAACGACGGCAAGCACCTGCCCCTGCCCGCGCTCTACATCCTGCGCCACAACGAGCAGACCATCAAGCAAAAATACGGCGCCGAAGATGACGCCAGCAAGGTGGAAAACTATTTCATCATCGACTTCATCGTCGACAGGGACACCATGGAGTTTTCCCACGCCGAAGTGCGCGCCATGGACAAGGATGACAACTGGGATAAAACCTCGCTGCTCACCCAGGATTTTGGTGACAACGCCCCCTGGACCCAGGATTTCACCTTTATCGACAAGGATGGCAAGCTCATCCGCAAAATCGGCGTTCGCGACCTGTTCAAGAACTACCTCACCTTCCTCGCCTACTACAACCGGCGCGCCGACGCGATGAAAACCTCGGTGCTCGAAGGCTTTGCCCAGCGCGATGAAAACCTGCGCGTGGGCTATTCCCACTTCGCCAAGGGCAACGGCTCTACTTTCAACAAGCCGACCACCAACCCGAGCACCAGGCAATCTACGCTTGCCTACCCCATTCCGGTGAGCCGCGATGATGGTCTTTTTCAGGGCAAGAACCGCACGGACTTCTTTGATGCCGTCCTGGCTACGCCCGCCTCCGGCAACACGCCGATCATTCGCGCCGTGAACACCGCCGGCAAGTATTACAGCGACACGTCGTCTTCCGGCCCCTACGGCGGCAAGAAAACTTTCTCCTGCCGCCAGAACCTCGCCATTATGGCGACGGACGGTTATTACAACGACAAAGCCGAATCTTTTGGCGACGTTGACGGCACAGACGGCGATCTCATCCGGGGACCCAACGGCTCCTATCAATACAAACCCTCCGCCCCGTATCAGGACGGCCACAGCGACACGCTGGCCGACGTTGCCATGTATTACTGGAAGCGCGACCTGGTGCCCGGGGACGACGACGGCGTGGGCAAAAACAACGTGCCCACCACCGGGCGCGACCCCGCCTTCTGGCAACACATGCGCACCTACGCCATCTCTTTTGGTGCCGCCGGCACGCTGGATACTTCCAAGCCGGCACCGGGGCTGCCTTCCTCGCCCTACAAGGCTTGGCCGAAACCCGAGCCGGGCAATGCGGGTGCCATGGAAAACGCTGACGACCTCTATCACGCCACGGTCAATGGTCGCGGTCAGTTCTATTCCGTCAATAACGCCACCGAGATGATTGACGCGCTGAAGAACATTCTGGACGAAGCCAACCCCGGCGCGGGACCCGGTTCGGCCAACGCTGCCAGCGCGTACCTGTTTGCCGATACGGAATCGGGCAGCGTGCTTCAGTTTGGTGCGCGCTATAACGCTTCCAGCCTCTCCAGCACGCTGCAAGCCTGCACGCTCGGCTCGGGCTGCATGAGCGGCGCCGCCTGGGATGCCAGCGAACGGCTGGCTGCCGTGTTGCCGGAAGACCGCGCCATTTTCGTCAATGACGGTTCGGGCACGCTGGCGGACTTCCAGTGGAACAATCTCTCGACGGCGCAAAAACAGGCGCTGGCGGGCGGCAATGAAGACCTGGGCAAGGATACCGTGCGCTATCTGCGCGGCGACACCTCGCTCGACGGTATGCCCATTGCCCATCCGGACAGCGACGACGGCGACGACCCGAAATGGCGGATGCGCGCAGAACTCAACGGTGCGCAGCGCAACGTGCTGGGCATGGTCGTGCACGGCACGCCGACCTTCATCGGCGCGCCCGAAGACATCCGCAAGCAACTTGCCTCCACGCTGGATGGCTACGAAGCCTTCCAGAAAGCGCACGAAAATCGCCCCACGGTGCTCTACGTCGCTGCCAACGACGGCATGGTGCACGCCTTCGTCACCCAGCACACCACCCTCGCCGGGCGTTCCTACAACGCGGGCGATGAACTCTTCGCCTTCATGCCGGCTGCGGCGATCAACAAAAACATGCGCGACTTCACCCGTCCCGCATTTGAATATCGCCAGCACTATCTGCTCGATGGTGAGCTGAACTATTCCGAAGTCAAAATCGGCGGCGAATGGAAAACCGTGCTGGTCGGCTCGATGGGCGCGGCAGGCGCGGGCGGCTCTGCCGACCCCGCCATCTTCGCGCTGGATGTGACCAACCCGGCCAATCCCAAACTGCTGTGGGAAGTCACCGCCTCGGCAATGGGGCAGACCATGGGTCGCCCGGTGATTGCGCCGATGGGTAATGGCAAGTGGTCGGTGTTCATCGGCTCGGGTCCGAACCAGACGAAGACCGAATCGAAATCCGCCATCCTGCAAGTGGATCTGGAAACCGGTCATGTCACCACGCTGCAAGGCGGTGCCATGGCTTCCACCGCCCAAGGCGGCATCCTCGGCCTGCACGTGGTCGATGCGGATCACGACAACTACGCCGACACCATCTACGCGGGCGACCTGAGCGGCAACGTCTGGAAAGTCGCCAACATCAACGATGGCGCTGCCGGTGGCGTGGAATACACGCGCTTGTTCACCGCGCCGCACCCCATCACCGCGCCGCTGACCAGCACCGTCGATAAAAGCGGCGTGCGCTGGCTGTTCTTCGGCACCGGGCGCGCGCTGACCGATAGCGACCTCACCGACAACACCACCGTCCACACCTGGTACGGCATTCAGGATGTCGATGACCTGGTCTCCGACAGCGACCTGATCACCCGCGAATACGAAGTCATCCATGACTTCAATCGTCAGGACGGCAGCGCCGCGACCGATGCGGTCATCATGCGCTACGCCGAAGCAGGCGACATGGACGACAAGAAAGGCTGGAAAATTCCGCTCAACCAAAGCGGGGACGCCAGCGCGCCGGGCTACTTCCTGCTGCAAAACCGCATCCGCGACGGCCTGCTGGTCGGCCAGATGAACTTTGCGCTGGACCCGGAACCGAACTGCGACGGCATGAACCCCAAATCCCGCCTGATGGTGCTCGACCCCTTCACCGGCAGCGTGTCGTCCAGCAACACCTTCAAGACCCACATCGACGTCAATAACGACGGCGAGGTCGACGAAAAAGACATGTACTACGGCGGCGGCTCGGGCGGCGGCGCAGGTGGTGGCGGCGCGGGCGGCAGCGGCGTGCCCATCGTCGGTCTGGGCTTTGGCTCGGGCGAGCTGTCTGGCTCCATCCTCATCGTGCAGGAACGCCGCACGAAAGATGACGGCACCGGCACGGGTACCGGCGCGGGCGGCGGCAGCAGCGACGGCACGGGTTCGACCCGCACCTGCGCCATCGACAGCAACGGCGTGCGCGTGTGCCTGCCGCCCAACCCCGCAGGCACCCCGCCCAGCACGCACACCTGGGTGGAACTGCGCAACCGGGCTGCGCCATAAGCGCACTGGCACACTCCGCCCGCCACGGCGGGCGGGGTTTGCCACCGCTCATCCCGCAAAAACAACCGTTCATCCACCCATTTTTCCCCCAACATCACATTTTTTCTTTTTCTCCTTGCCTTCACGGCAAAATATAGCCAACAGAAAACCCCGCACGAAACACAAGGAAAGCATCGTGTCCTATCCAGCCCAAACCTATCGCCCCCGGCAACGCGGTTTTACCCTGATCGAAATGCTGGTTGTTCTGGCGGTGGCTGCCATCCTGCTTGTGACCGGTATGCCTGCCCTGCATGACCTGATGGTGCGCAACCAGTTTGCTGCGGTCAGCAATGAATTCACCGGTCTGGTCGCCTCGGCGCGCACCAACGCCATCAAGTCCAACCGCACTGTCACCCTCTGCCGCGCCGCCAGCGCCGGTGCCACCGCCTGCGATGGCAGCGCCGATGGTCGCTCCATCTCCTGGGATCACTGGCTGATCGTCTCGGCAGACCGCGTCATCAGTCAAGGTGACGTCCCCCACGCCAACGGCGGCAACGTCACCCTCACCAGTGCCAACATCAGTTTCAACTCTTCCGGCAATCTGGCGCGCGACCTTCCCGTGCAGCCCACCATCAGCACGGAAAAACAATGCCGCACCATGTCCCTGTACCGTTCGGGCACGCTGTTCCCGAAAACCTCCCAAGGGGCATGTTCCTGATACCCAATAACTACGCACGAAAGACTACATCCCGACCCCACAGCACGAGTGACACACCCCACCCCAACCCATCATGAACAACACCCCAGAAACGGAACACGCGATCATGAAACACTCCGCGCGCACAACCCGGGTCAGCCAGCAAGGCACCAGCCTGCTTGAAGTGCTGATTTCCCTGCTCATCCTGGCCGTCGGTATGCTCGGCATGGCCGGGCTGCAAACCAACGCCCTCAAATCCAGTCAAAGCGCGGGCGAACGCAGCTCTGCCATCTTGCACACCTACTCCATCGCCTCCGTTTTGCAGGCGGACCGCCTCGCCGCACAGTCCTACCAGCTTGCCGCAGGCGCGCCGGATCCCGCCGGCACCACTTTTCTGACCAAGTCCGTTGCGAAATGGCGCAGCAACCTGCGTCAGGAACTGGGCGACTCTGCCACCGGTGCCATCTCCTGCACCGCAGCGAACGATGCCAGTTTCGGTTCGTGCTCCGTAACGATCACGTGGGATGACTCGCGAATCGAAAACTCCACCCAATCCTTCTCGCTCACCACCGAGATTCCGCTATGAAACACCCGTACCCCGCCCCTCTTTTCGCCCAGCGAGGCTTGTCGATCATCGAACTGATGATCGCCATGCTGATTGGCAGCCTGATTGTCTTTGCCGTGGGCAGCATTGCGCTCTCCAACCAAAGCACTTTCCGCAGCAACCAGGCCGTTTCCGACATTCAGGATATTGCCCGCACCGCCTTCGAACTGATGGCGCAAGACGTCCGTCAGGCCGGGGACGATGGTTGCGGCAATAACACCATCGCCCCGCTGGTGGCCAACAACAACGCCTGGTGGGCAGGCAGCCCGACGACCGGTGCCGACCCCGTCTGGCCGGGCGCGGTCGACATCCGCGACAACCTCACCGGCGTCCTCAACAGCGCACCGGCGGTGGTGGACGGCAGCAACGTGCTGATTCTGCTCGGCGCGGGTTCCCTCATCCGCAGCGTCAGTCAGGAAGTCACCTCGGGTGCTGACACCATCCCCGTCTTCCCGGCGGACAATCCCTTCCACGCCGGTCAATACGTCATCGTGTGCGACTGGAACAGCGCGGGTCAGTTTGCGGAAGTCAAATCTGCCGTCAATGGGCAGGTTACGCTGACGGAAAACGTCACCAAAGCCATCGCGCGCAACGGCATCATTTCCAACTACAACGCCGTCGCCTGGTATGTGAGTGAAGACGCCACGAACGACAACATCCCCACCCTGTGGCGCGTCACGCACGACCAAAACGGCCCCGACACCCCGGTGGCCATCCTGCCGGGCGTCAGCCGGATGGCCGTGCTCGCGCGCGAAGATGGCTCCAGCGATTTTGTCGCCTACGACACCATTGCTGATAAAAGCAAAATCGACGCCATCCAGATTGATTACACCATGGTCAGTCTGGCGAAGAACACTGCCATTCAGGCAGATGCCAGCGTGCAAAACAGCGAAGACCGCATCCAGCGTCAATACCTGCTGGTTCTGCCGCTGAACAACCGCACCAAGAAAGTGCTCACTGCCAACCCCACGCCCGCACCCTGACCACGGGCCGATGACAACCGTTTAACCTTACGGGACAAGCAATCATGCAAACCTTTCACCCCCCAGTCATGAAAAAACAGCGTGGCATCACGCTGGCCATCGTGCTCATCATGCTGCTCATCATCACCGTGCTGGGTGTTGCCAGCATCCGTGGTGCCACCACGCAAGAGCGCATGACCGGTAATTTCTACGACCGCACCATCGCCATGCAGGCTGCCGAAAACGCCCTGCGGGAAGCCTTCCGGAAAGCCTCGGGCAGCAACTCCGTGCCGCCCGGCGCGCTGGACTGCGAAGAATCGACGGAAGGTCGCTGTGCCGCCGTGCCCACGACCACCTTCACCGGTGGCACCGCCGCCGATGGCTGGACGAACGCGGAAACCCTCATCAACTCCGAACTGGCCACCGCTTCCCGCGCGCAATACGTAATCCAGAAAATCGCCACCGTGGAAACCTCTTCCTCTGGCGCTTCGACTGCGGACAACTTCGACGCCGGCATTGGCTATCGCGACCAGGGCGTGCCCTCCGCGACCAACTCCATCTATCGCATCATCGCGCGCAGCCGTGTGCCGACCAACGACGGAGAGGATTCTGCCCGTTCGATTGTAGTTCTCTCGGCCATTGCCCGCTAACCCAAGTTTTCCCACCATTCCCCTGCAAGAAAGAAGACGCCCATCATGAATACCCACCGCCGCTCCCGCCGCATCCTCTCTGGCTTCTCGCTGATTGAACTTTTGACCGTGCTGGCCATCATCGGCATTCTGACCGCGATTGCCCTGCCCGCCTACAACAAATACGTCGTGCGCGCGCGCACCACGCTGGCGCAAACCTGCCTGGAAGAATACGCCCAGCACATGGAGCGCTTCTTCACCACCAACATGCGCTATCCGAACAACATTGATGGCATCAACCTGATGTGCGCAAACGACCTGGAAGGCTATTACACCTTCACCACCGCCGACCTGACCAACCGCGCCTTCACGCTGGTTGCCACGCCCATCGGCACGCAGGCAGAGTCCAGCGTAGAAACGTGCGGCACCATGCAGCTCACCCAAACCGGTCGGCGCACCGCCTCGAAGGGCGAATCCTGCAAAAACTTCCATCAATCCTGATTTTTCATCCTCGGGTCTTTGTACCCACCCAATCTCCCTGTATGTGTCTCTTGACCGCCTGCGCCCACGCGCAGGCGTTTTTTTTTCGTGCAACGGGCGGGCGGGAATGCAGGCATTCGTGCGCGCCGGACAAAAAATTCCGCCCCGACCGCGTGGGCAGCGAAAAACCCGAAGATTACGGCGGGCGCGGCGTGGGCGCGATGAATCGCGCCCTCCCTCCGTCACCGCCCACGTCGCCGCTGGCGCGGCTCCGGCACCAAAGGGCGAAGCGCCGCGATGTCTTTCGCCTCCGCTCCCTCCCCCACGTCCGCGCCCGCGCATCGGCAACGGTTTTGGGCGCGGCGCGGGTTGATTCTCGTCAACAAGAATCGTTCTTGATAGGGTAGAATGATGAGAACGATTTTCAAATTCAATTCCGGAGTTCCATCCATATGTACGACGTGATACGGGCGGTGTTGTTCTGGCGAGGGCGCGCGGCGAGCGGGCGTCGCAGCGTATGGCAGGCGGGGGAATGGTTGCCATTGCAGGAGAAACCAACATGTTGTTGAAAGAATTGCCCGTGGGCGCGCGGGCGCGCGTGATTGGCTTTACCGAGGCGGGCGGCGCGTATCGGCGCAAGCTGCTCGTGCTAGGGATGACGCCGGGTGTGGAAATGGAAGTGGTGCGCGTGGCGCCGATGGGCGACCCGGTGGAAATTCATGTGCGCGGCTCGGCACTGACGCTGCGCAAGGAAGAAGCAAACGTGTTGAACGTGGAGAAACTGTGATGCAGCAGACGCAAACAAAGCCCGTGGTGGTGGCGCTGGTCGGCAACCCAAACTGCGGCAAGACGACCGTGTTCAATGCGCTGACCGGCGCGCGTCAGCGCGTGGGCAACTGGCCGGGCGTGACGGTGGAAAAGAAAACCGGCGAATATCACCTGCACGAGGCAACGGTGACGGTGGTGGATTTGCCCGGCACGTATTCGCTGGACGTGGTCGGCGGCGAGGTATCGCTGGACGAGCGCGTGACCCGCGATTTCATGCGCTCGGGCGAAGCCAGCCTGATTATCAACATCGTCGATGCTTCCAATCTGGAGCGCAATCTGTACCTCACCACGCAATTGCTGGAAATGCGCGTGCCGCTGCTGGTGGCGCTGAACATGGTGGATGTGGCGCGCGAAAAAAACATGCTGGTGGATGCCGAGGTGCTCGCCAGGCGCTTGGGTTGCCCGGTCGTGCCGCTGGTCGCTTCGCATGGCGAGGGCGTGCAGGCACTGAAAGAAGCCATCGCTGCGCACGCTGCGCACGCGCCGCAGGCGGTGGACATTGTCTATGACGAGAGCATCGAAGCGCAGGTGGCGGCGCTGCTGCCTGCGGTTGCCCCGGTGGCGGAACAGGCGGCGGTGCCGGCGCGCTGGCTGGCGCTGAATTTGCTGGAAGGCGACGAACTCGCGCACGCCATTGCGGGCAAGGAATTGAGCACGCAGGCGCGCACCTGCGCGCGCACGCTGGGCGCGGATGCCGACATCCTCTTTGCCAGCGCCCGTTATGACTTTGCCAACCGCGCCAGCCGCGAAGCCATTACCCTGCGCGGCGAAGTCCGCCAGGATTTGACCGAGCGCATCGACCGCGTGGTCTTGCACCGCGTGCTAGGCATCCCGATTTTCCTGCTGATGATGTACTTGATGTTTTTGTTCACCATCAAGATTGGCGGCGCGTTCATCGACTTTTTTGACCAGCTTTTCGGCGCTTTCTGCGTCGACGGACTGCGGCAGGTGCTGGAATGGGCGGGTTCGCCCGAATGGCTCACCGTGCTGCTGGCCGAAGGCATCGGCGGCGGCATCCAGACGGTCGCCACATTCATCCCGATTATCGGTTTTCTGTACATTTTCCTCTCGGTGCTGGAAGACTCGGGCTACATGGCGCGCGCCGCCTTTGTCATGGACCGCTTCATGCGCTGGGTGGGGCTGCCGGGCAAATCGTTTGTGCCGCTGATTGTCGGCTTTGGCTGCAATGTGCCGGCGCTGATGGCCACGCGCACGCTTGAACAGCCGCGCGACCGGCGGATGACCATCGCCATGGCGCCGTTCATGTCCTGCGGCGCGCGCCTGCCGGTGTATGTGTTGTTTGCCGCCGCGTTTTTCCCGCACAGCGGGCAGAACGTCGTCTTTGCGCTGTATCTGCTAGGCATTGCCGTGGCGGTGCTCACCGGCCTGATGCTGCGCCACAGCTTGCTGCAAGGCGAAGCCGTGCCCTTCGTCATGGAACTGCCGCCCTATCACCTGCCGACCATCGGCGGCGTGCTGATTCACACCTACCGGCGGCTGAAAGAATTCATCTGGCGCGCCGGGCGCGTGATTGTGCCCATGGTGCTGGTGCTCAACTTTTTGAACGCCGCCGGCACGGATGGCTCGTTTGGCAACAAAGACAGCGAAAACTCCGTGCTCGCTGCCGTCGGGCGCACGATTGCGCCGGCGTTTTCCCCGCTGGGGCTGGACGAAGAAAACTGGCCGGCAGCCGTCGGCATCTTCACCGGCGTGCTCGCCAAAGAAGCCGTCGTCGGCACGCTGGACGCCACCTACACCGCGCTTGCCCGCCAGGACGCGGGCGAGGAAGAAGACGAAACGCCCTTTGTGCTGACGGATGCCATCACCGCCGCCTTCGCCACGATTCCGGAAAATCTCGCCAGCGCACTGGGCGACTGGCGCGACCCGATGGGCGTGACCGTGGGCGACTTGACCGACGCCGAGGCACTGGCGGAAAAAGACGTGGAAGTTGCCGCCAGCACCTTCAGCGCCATGGCCGCGCGTTTTCACGGCACAGCGGGCGCGATGGCCTACCTCATCTTCATTTTGCTCTACGCCCCCTGCACCGCCGCCATCGCCACCGTCGCCCAGGAAGCCGGACTGCGCTGGGCAGCCTTCGTCACCTGCTGGACCACCAGCGTAGGCTACGGCGTGGCAACGCTCTATTATCAAGCGATGCACTGGAACGACCACCCCGCCGCCTCCGCCTTCTGGACGGGCATCATTGCTGCCGGGTTCGTCCTCGTCTTTCTGGCGCTGCGCCGCTATGGTGAGGGCGACAACGACGGCACGCAGCAGCCCGGCGGCGGCGATGTCTTGCAGCGCGCGTAAGCACCGGGAACGGCGATGATTGTGCGCCTCAGCCAGCTTTTGCAAACGCACGGGCGTGCCAGCCTCACCGAACTGGCGCTAGCGCTGCACAGCGCCCCCGAAGCCCTCGCCCCCATGCTGGAAATGCTGATGCGCAAAGGCCGCGTGCGCGAAGTCGTCGGCGCACAAGGCGGGCGCTGTGGCGGCTGCTGCAAGTGCGAAAAGGGCGCGATGAAAGTCTACGAATGGGTCAAGCCGGTGTAAGAAAGCCGCGCAACGCAAAACAATTCACCGCCCCGCCCCGCATCCGCCCACCATCGGTTTTCCCGCCGCCCGCGCGCCGCACCGCGCGGCGCAATCCATTCCCTGCGGCGGTGCGCCCTGTCGGTTCCTTGCGATAAAATCCCGTCACTTTTGTGCGGTTCGCCGTGTTGTTTCAGGAGCTTTGTCATGTCGGTTTCTCGTCCTGTGTCTGCTTTTGGCTCCTCGGCTTGTGGGCCGATTGGCTTGTCTTGTGGTGCGGCGGGGGCGGATTATTCTGCGGCGTCGGTTGCCGCGTTGTCTTGTTCGCTGGGGGCGTCGTCGGCTGCGCTGCTCTCGGCGGGCAGTATGGGGCTGCTGGCGCGGGCGTGTTCGCACGGCGGGGTGTGGCTGAACGGCGGGCGGCGCACTGCGGCGGCGCTGGCGCTGGCAGCAGGCACACAGGTGCTCGCCGCGCCTGCGCTGGCGAAGTGTGGCACCGCCACACCCAGCCTTAGCGGGAAAGTGCTTGACAACATAACCATGGAGGTCAAAGAGGACGAAGTAGCTTGCCGCACCACCATCAACAACGGCGGCGTGCAAGTGATTTCAGCTAGAGGCAGTGCCTATGTCACCACCATCAACAGCAGCGGCGTGCAAAATATTTTAAGTGATGGCAGTGCCTATGACACCACCATCAACAAGTACGGCGCGCAGTCAGTTGGTGGCGGCGGCTATGCCTCCGGCACCAAGATCAACGAGCACGGCAAGCAAGAGATTTCAGATGGGGGCAAGGCCTATGACACCACCATCAGCGGAACGGATGCCGAACAGGTAGTTAGCGGCTATGCCTTCGGCACCAAGATCGACAACGGTGGCTCCCAAACTGTCTACCAGTATGGCAAGGCAGAGGACACCGTCATCAACGACGGCGGCACCCAAATCGTCAACAGCGACGGCACGGCCACCAACACCCACATCAGCGGCGGTCAGCAAAACGTTGGCAGCGGCGGCACAGCCACCAGCACCTACATCTCCGGCACCTACATCTCCGGCAGCCTCAGCAACGGCGGGCAGACAGTTTCGGGCAATGGCGCACGCGCCGAGCACACCTCAATCTACTTTGGCGGCGTGCAGAGTG
>JAFZMK010000073.1 GCA_017553285.1 Rhodocyclaceae bacterium | reverse complement strand
TCGTGGCGTTCTTGCTCTTCGATGCTGAGCGTGGCGGTGGGACGGGCAATCAGACGGCGCAGACCGATGGGGTTGCCCGAGGCTTCACAGAAGCCGTAAGTGCCATTGGCGATGCGGTCGAGCGCGCTGTCGATTTTGTGAATCAGCTTGCGTTCGCGGTCGCGGATGCGCTGTTCCAGTACGTGTTCTTCTTCCTGCGTGGCGCGGTCGGCCTCGTCGGGCGCGGCTTCGGTTTCTTGCAGGTGCACGATGGTTGTCTGACCGTTTTCCAGCAGCTCGCCGCGCATGGTTTCCAGACGGGTGCGGAAAAATTCCAGTTGCTCGGCGTTCATGTAGTCGTCTTCGGGCATCGCCAAAAGCTGCTCTTCAGTCAGCGTGCTGGCAGTTTTTGCGGTGTCGTTCATGGTCTCCCAATCCTCCGTGGATGAGTGTGGTGCGGACGTGTCCGCAGTCAGGCCAAGGCGGCATTCTGCAAAATTTTGCAAAGAAAGTCACGCCCTGCGGCAAAATCCCTGCCCGCAAGGGCGGGGGCGCTCGCGCGCCGCAGCGCGCTGGTTTGGCAAAAATTCTACACCCGAAACGCATCCAGACCGCCCGCGCATTGCATCCGGCGGCGATTTTGCAGTAACATGCTTCCCTTTTCCGCGAGGCAAAGCGGCGCAGCGCCGCGACATCCCGCCCGCAAGAACTAACTTACTGATTTTTCAAAGAGGAAATCCAAGTGGCACGCTATACCGGCCCCCGCCTGAAAGTCATGCGCGCGCTGGGCACCGAACTGCCCGGCCTGTCGCGCAAATCCATGGAAAACCGCAGCTACCCGCCGGGTCAGCACGGGCAGAAAAACCGCCGCCGTTCCGACTACGCCGTGCGTCTTGCCGAAAAACAAAAGCTGCGCTTCAACTATGGCCTGTCTGAAAAACAGATTCGCCGCCTGTTCCGCGAAGCCAAGTCTTCCAAGGCGCCGACCGGCGACAAACTGCTGGAACTGCTGGAACGCCGTCTGGACAACTTCGTTTTCCGTGCCGGTTTTGCGCCCACCGCCGTGGCTGCCCGCCAGTTGGTGCGTCACCGTCACGTGCTGTTGAATGGTCGTTCGGTCAATATTCCTTCCATTCGCATCAACCCGGGCGACAAAATCACGCTCACCGACCGTGGCGCGAAAATCCCCGCCAGCCAGCAATGTCTGGAAACCCCGGCGCTGGAACGCCCCGAATGGCTGAGCTTTGACGCCGCTTCGCGCACCGCCACCGCCAACCGCGTGCCGGAAGCCAACGAAGTGCCCTTCCCGGTGGAAGTGCAACACGTGGTGGAATACTACGCCGTGCGTCTGTAACCGTCTTCACACAAAGGGAACGCCGGTCGTCCGCAAGGGCGACCGGCTTTTTTTGCCCGCAAACACGGCGGCGCGTTAGCCAAGCAAGGGACTGCGCAGCAGCATGTACAGCGCCGTGCTGGGCAGAATGCTCAACAGCGCCGAGCCGCGCCACAGGTGCAGCGCAATGGCCAGCGCCGCCGCGAGCACTTCGCGCCACGGCCACAGCAGGGCGTTGGTTTGCCCCGCCAGCCCGACCAGCGTATGCAGCAACAGCAGCACCATGATGGCGGGCGGCAGAAAGCGCCCCAGGCGGGTGACGGTGCTCGAATGCTTCAACCAGCGCCCGGCAAAAAACGGCAGCGCGCGCAGCCCGGCGCTGATGACGGCCATGAGCACGAAGACGGTGATGGTATACAGCGGCGCAAAGCCCGTGCTGGCGCTGTTCATGCTGCCTCCTTGGGGGGGGACGACGGCGGCGCGCCATGTTGCCCGTTGGCAGACCAATACCAGCCAATCAGCACGCAGGCGGCAATTGCGCCCAGCAGCGCCTGTTGCGGCCACAACGCCAGCGCCAGCGCGTAGCAGACAATGGCGACGAGCAGGGGCAGCGTGCTGCGCACGGCGCGCCATTGTTCGACGGCGAGAATGGCAAACAGCGCGGCGAGGCTGAAATCAATGCCGCTCAACTCGGTGGGCACCAGACTGCCGAGCAGCACGCCCAGCAGCCCGCCGGTAATCCACCAGCAATGATTGAGCGCCGAGAGCAACACGCGCGTGCGATCCGGCGTTTCCGGCGGCAGACTGGTGAGCACGGCGTAGGTTTCATCGGTGAGCGCGAACATCATGTACGCGCGCGCCAGCGGGTGTTTGGGCTGTACGTGCAACAGGGAAAGCCCGTAAAAAATATGGCGCAGATTGACCGCCAGCGTGGTCAGCGCAAAGGCGGCGAGGCTGTCGCCTGCGGCGAGCATCGGCACCATCATGAATTGCGCCGCACCGGCGAAAATCAGCACGCTGGCAAGCGGCGGCATCCACCACTGCGCGCCCGCCTGCATCATCAAAAAGCCAAACGCCGTGCCCATCGGAATGTAGCCCATGGCAACGGGCAGGGACAGCGCAAGCGGGGAAGTTCGGGCGGCGGCGGACATGGGGCGGCGAAGGCGCGTGAAAAACCGGGCATTGTACCCGAGGCACGCTTACGGCGCGGGTTCGGGCGCGATGGCGGCGACCGTGCCGGGCGCGGCAGGCGCGTTGGCTTGTGGCGCGGCGGTGTCCTCGCCCGTGTTGGGCGCGGCATCGTCTTTTTTGCGCACCGGGCCGCCGAGGTAATCGAGCACGGTGTCGCAGGTTTCTTCGCGTTCGGTGAAGCGGGAAAACCAGTCCAGCCGGCTACGGACAAATTCATCGCTGACCACGCGGTTGTCGCAGTAATCGTAGATTTGCATGGCGTAGGCAATAATCTGCCCATAGCGCAGCGCGCGCCCCGAACCCATGTGCGGATAGCGGATGGTGTTGCGCCACGCCGGATGCGGCGGCGGCACGGTGGAAAGATTGGCAAACGCCGGTGGCGGATACAGCGGCGGGGCGCGGTCGTCATCCGCATTGGCTGCGGGCGCGCCCTGCTGCGCCGTCGCCGAAAAACTGACGGCGGCAGCGGCGCAGGCAAGCACGGCAAAGCAGGCAAAACGGCGCATGATGACGGGAAAAAAGCGGGCGAAGATGCGGACGATTGTAGTCTTGCGCGCCGCGCGCGGGGGCGGAACCACGTCACGCTGCGCAGCGGGAAATGCGCGCGTCAAAACAGACTGGGCTGGCGCGCGAAGGCGGCGTGCGCATCGACCTCGGCAAACTGCACGCCCAGCCCAAGCAAGCGCACCGCACCGCCGTGGCGGGCGTGGGCGCGGGCCAGCAAACCTTGCCAGACGGGCAATTCCGGCGGCGCGCTGGCGCGGCACTGAATGGTGGTCTGCGCAAAATCGGCAAACTTGATTTTCACCACTGCCTGA
>JAFZMK010000072.1 GCA_017553285.1 Rhodocyclaceae bacterium | reverse complement strand
GGCGATGACTTCCTGCAACACGTCGCGCTTGGCGCCATTGACGCGCACGCTGTCGCCCTGAATGCTGGCTTGCACCTTGAATTTGCCGTCCTTGATGCGTTTGACGATTTTTTTCGCCAGTTCCTGCTCGATGCCGATTTTGACGCGGATTTCTTGCTGCACGCGGTTGCCGCCGGCTTTTTTCGTCTCGCCGTGTTCCAGACAGCGCACGTCGACTTTTTTTGCCGTCAGTTCGGGCAGCAGGATGTCTTTCATCTGGCGGATTTGAAAGTCGCTGTCGGCGTGCAGGGTGAGCAGCTTGTCGGTGCGCTCGATGCGGGCGTCGACGCCCTTGAAGTCGTAGCGGTTGGTGATTTTGCGGTTGGCCATGTCGAGCGCGTTGCCAAGTGCGACGAGGTCGACTTCGGAAGTGATGTCAAACGAGGGCATGGGCGGGTTCCTTTCGGGGATGCGTGACGGGAAAAACGGGGGCTTCAGGGTGTGATGCCGGCGCCGTGCGCCTGGCGGTCTGCCCAGTAGCTGGAACGCACCATCGGCGCGCAGGCGGCGCTGCGAAAGCCCATTTTGGTCGCTTCGGCGGCAAAGTGCTGGAAGGTGGCGGGCGGCACGTAGCGCAGCACGGGCAGGTGGCCACGGGACGGTTGCAGATACTGGCCGATGGTGAGCATGTCGACGTCATGGGCGCGCATATCCTGCATGACTGCGAGGATTTCGTCGTCCGTCTCGCCCAGCCCGACCATCAGACCGGATTTGCTGGCAACCTGCGGATGGCGCGCCTTGAATGCCTGGAGCAGGCGCAGCGAATGGGCGTAGTCCGCGCCGGGGCGGGCTTGCCGGTAGAGGCGGGGGACGGTTTCCAGATTGTGGTTGAACACGTCCGGCGGCGCTTCACCGAGAATATCCAGCGCCACGTCCATGCGTCCGCGAAAATCGGGCACGAGAATTTCAACACGGGTGTGCGGGGATTGCGCGCGGATGGCGCGGATGCATTCGACGTAGTGGCGCGCGCCACCATCGCGCAAATCGTCGCGGTCGACCGAGGTGATGACGACGTATTGCAACTGCATGGCGGCGATGGTTTGCGCCAGATGCGCGGGTTCGTTGGCATCGAGCGGCGCGGGGCGCCCGTGGCCGACATCGCAGAACGGGCAGCGGCGGGTGCAGATGTCGCCCATAATCATGAAGGTGGCGGTGCCTTTGCCGAAGCATTCGTGGATGTTCGGGCAACTGGCTTCTTCGCAGACGGTGTGCAGGTTTTGGCTGCGCAGCGTGTCCTTGATGGACTGAAAACGCGCGGCATCCTCGCCGCCTGCCAGACGGATGCGAATCCAGGCGGGCTTTTTCAGCCGCTCGGCGGGGACAATCTTGACCGGAATGCGGGCGGTTTTTTCCGCGCCGCGCTGCTTGGCGGAGGGCGGCTGCCCGGGGGTGCTCATAGCGGCGTGTTAGCGAGGTCGCTTTGGTCGCTCTGGGCGTCCTGCGCGCTTTGCGCGTTGGGCGCTTCCAGCCCCAGCGCCTGGTAGACACGCTCGGCATGTTCGGACAGGTGCAGCAGGCGGTGCTGGACGCTTTCGCGCAGCGTTTCCAGTTCGGAGAGGCGCGGCTCCAGTGCGTCGGTGGTCTCGCTGATGCGCTTGACGCCATCAAGACGACGCTTGAGCTGCAACTGGTGTTCGCGGATTTGCGTCTCCAGCGGCGTGATGGCGCTGTTGAGCCATTGTTCGGCTTCGTGCCCGGCAATGTCGAAGGTGTTGCGCGCCTGGGTGGCGACGGTGTCGAAGAATTTTTGCGTCAGCACCCGCTGTTCCAGACCGACGAGGAAGAACGAACCGCTGACCTTGCGCTCATAGACTTCGCGCAGGCGGCGGATTTCGCGCTCGAAACGGCGCAGGGAAAAGCCTACGGGCGGGGCGAGTTTGAGGTTGTGCTCGGTGGCAAAACGCTTGTAGGTGGCATCCAGCATGGAGGTGATTTCGCCCGCGTCGCGCTGTGCCTGCGCCAGCGCGGCGTGCAGCCAGGCAAAAAAGCCTTCCATGCTCTTGCGCAGCCCCCGGCTGAAGATGCTTTTGAACATCTGCTGGCGCACGCGCTGGCTTTCCTTGTGCAAGGTGGTGGCGTCCAGACTGGCGAGCAGCTTGGAAGACTGCGCCGAAAACACGCTGCGCACGGCGTAATACTTTTTCAGCCCGTTGTCGAAGCGGTTTTTCTCTTCGACGATTTTGCCCATCATGTATTCGATGACGGTGTGGTTTTTGCCGCGCAGCCCTTCGAGTTCGCCAAGCTGGGTTTTCAGGTTGGCCTGTTCGAGCAGCAGGGTTTCATGGGCGCGGTTGATGATTTCGCTGGCGGTGGCGTGCAGGTTTTCGGCAACAATCTGCTTTTTGGTGGGCAGCATGTCGTGCGCCAGCGCGCGCTCAAAGGTTTCAATGCGGCTTTTCCTGACCAGTTCGGGCTGGTGCTGGATGCGCCCCACCAGCGCTTTTTGCGCCGAGAGCGGGAAAATCTGGCTGGCGGGCAGCCCCAACATGCCGCCGACGGTCTCGGCCTGCTGGTGGATTTCGTAATCGATGTCGGCGTCATCGCGCAGACCGTCCCAGAGGCTGTCGATTTTGTTGAGGACGACAAACTGGCCGCGCTTGGAATCCATCATGCTGCGCGGGCGCACGTAGTCGCGCCAGATGGCCAGATCGCTTTGCGTCACGCCCGTGTCGGCGGCGAGGATGAAGAGCACGGCATCCGCACTGGGCAGCAGCGAGAAGGTCAGTTCCGGCTCGGCACCGATGGCGTTCAGCCCCGGGGTGTCGAGAATTACCAGCCCTTGCGAGAGCAGGGCGTGGTCGAATTCGATGATGGCGTGACGCCAGCGCGGCACTTCCACCATGCCGTCGCTGCCCGGTTGCAGCCCCTTCTGACCGTTGGCGTCGATGGAAAAGCCCAGTTTGCGGCATTCTTCTTCGGATACGCGGGTGGTTTCGCGCACGCGCGAAAAGGCGTCTTGCAGGGAACGCAGGTTGCTCTCGGCAATGGGTTTGACCATCCAGTGCTCGGCGTTGAGGCGCAGTTCGGCAACACTGCCCAGCGTGGCGGTTTCAATCGGCAGCAGGCTGATTTGCGGCATTCCGCCCAGACGCGGGGCGCGCAGTTCGGTGGGGCACATGGTGGTGCGCCCGGCGCTGGAGGGCAGCACGCGGTCGGGAAAGTCCGAGAAGAAAATGGCGTTGATGAGTTCGGATTTGCCGCG
>JAFZMK010000071.1 GCA_017553285.1 Rhodocyclaceae bacterium | reverse complement strand
GTGACAGACGCGCGTTAGCGCGGCTGGCGCGAACGTGGGGGGCTATTTCTTCCACCGATGTCCCATCGCGGTAAGCAAGCCGCGCAGGATGTTGATTTCTTCGCGTTCCAGGCGCACGCGACCAAACAGGCGGCGCAGGCGGGCGGGGAGTTGGCGGGGGTGGGCGGGGTCGAAGAAACCGCATTGCGTCATTGCCGCCAGCAGATGCGCGTGCAAGCCTTCCACTTCCTCGGCGGTTGCCCACGGCGAAGCGGGTTCGGGCACGGCCTCGGGCGTGTCTGCGAGTGCTGCCATGCGCATTTCGTAGCAGGCCAGTTGCACCGCTGCGGCGAGGTTGAGCGAAGAATATTCCGCGCTGGTGGGTACAGTGACGGGCTGCGTGCACATTTGCACGGCGGCGTTGTCCAGCCCGCTGCGTTCGGGGCCGAAGACCAGCGCGATGTCCGCGCCCGCGTGCGCCAGTGCGCAGGCCTCTTGCACCGCTGCGCGCAACGGGCGCGGCGGCACGCTCCATTCGCGTGCGCGTGCGGTGAGCGCCAAAGATGCCACCGTGCCGGTGAGCGCCTGCGCCAGCGTGGGCACGATTTGCGCGCTGGCGAGCACATCGTCCGCGCCGGAAGCGCGCGCCACGGCTACCGGGTCGTGCGTGTCGGCTTCGGGGGCGACCAGTGCAAGCTGCGTCAGCCCCATGGTTTTCATCGCCCGTGCTGCCGCGCCGATATTGCCCGGGTGCGTGGTGCCGACCAGAATCACGCGGCAGCGTGCCAGTGCCGAGAGGCAGTCATTCATATAAAATCCTCTGTTTCATCCATTTTTGAACCCGCTTTGCGCCATGTCCACTCCTGCGCTCAACATCGCCATCAAGGCCGCGCGCCGCGCCGCCAGCATCATCAATCAGGCCGCCTTGCGGCTGGACCGTCTGCTCGTCGAACAAAAAACCGCCCGCGATTTTGTCACCGAAACCGACCGCGCTGCCGAAGCCGCCATTGTCGAGACCTTGCGCGAAGCCTTTCCTGAGCACGGTATCATGGCCGAAGAAAGCGGCTACACCGGCAATGAGGATAGCCCGCTGCAATGGATTATCGACCCGCTGGACGGTACCACCAATTTTATCCACGGCTTTCCGCAATATGCCATTTCCATTGCGCTGCGCAAAAACGGCGTGCTGGAAGAAGCCGTGGTGTTCGACCCTTCTCGCAACGAACTCTTCACCGCCCGGCGCGGCGGCGGTGCCACGCTCAATGACCGGCGCATTCGCGTATCCAGCCGCACGCGCATGGAAGAAGCCCTGATTGGCACGGGCTTTCCGTTCAAGGACATGCAGCATATCGACCCCTACCTTGCCGTGTTCAAGGAACTGGCGGGGGCGACCGCCGGGCTGCGCCGCCCCGGTGCCGCCTCGCTGGATTTGGCGTGGGTTGCCTGCGGGCGGCTGGATGGGTTCTGGGAATTTGGCCTGCAACCGTGGGACATGGCCGCCGGTGCGCTGCTGGTGCAGGAAGCCGGCGGGCTGGTCAGCGATTTGGCAGGCGAGGGCAATTATTTGAAGACTGGCAACATCGTGGCGGGCACGCCCAAAATCTTCGTGCCCGTGCTCAATGTTGTACGCCGGCATAGCGGCGCGCATCTGAGCGCCTGAATATCTGCGTGCGCCGCCCCTTTGCGGCGCATTTGCGGCTACACTCACGGTTTGCTGCCCAACTGCCGCGCCCCGGCGGACGGGCGGAAGCCCCACGCGCGCCTGACGAAGCAAGCAAAATGAACGAACAACGCCTCTATATCGCGCAACCGCTGGCCATCTTTGCACTGTTGGCCACGAGCGCGTTTATTGTCGTGCTCTACGTACTGGTTCATGCCGAGCATATCCAGCGCAAGAGCGTCGACGACAAGGCAATTGAACAGTTCGCGCAAATCAGCGAGCTGCAACTGGAACTGCTCGCCGGGCAATTGATGGAATATGCCGACTGGGAAGAAGCGGTGTTCAACATCCTGATTGAGTCGGACAAGAAATGGTGGGATGACAACGCCGGCAAATACTCCATCAACGCGCTGAATCTGGACCTCACCGCCGCCATCTCCGGCAAGAATGTGCCGATTTTTCTTTCTACTTCGGCCATCGGGGACCGCTCGCTGGCGCACGAAGGCATCTTCTACAACCTGCTGCACCGGGCGCGCGAGCGCATCAAGGACCACGTCGGGCGCGATAGCGTGGTGAAAGGGTTTATCTACCATCGCGACAAGCTCTATTACCTTGTCGCCGCCGCGATTCGCAATTCCACCTCCACGCAGGTGGTGCCGGACATGAACGCGGTGATGGTCTTTGCCCGCGAAGCGAGCGCGCCGCACGGGCCGTTGAGTGAAGCGCAACGCATCATGTCGGTGCCGAAAATCACGCTCAGTGCCGAGCCGGACAGCAGCCTGCTTTCGTACCAGTACACGTTGCTCAACCCGGACGTCGAACTCTACGCCCTGTGGCCGGAACACGACCTGGGCGTGTCGCTGACCAAGCAACTGGCGCCGGCGCTGGTGTTTGTCGCCGTGCTGCTGGCCGCACTGGTGCTCTACGCCTTTACCCGCGCGCGGCTGGTGATGACCCGCTTGCAGCGTGACCGCGAACGCTTCGTGGACCTGTACCAGCGCAGCAATCTGGTGCTGGAATCGGCGACCGATGGCGTCATCGGCGTTGGCACCGATGGCCGCGTGCGGCTGATTAACTCGGCGGCGGCGAAAATCTTTAACGGCGATGAATCGCGGGTCAGCGAATACATCCGCTTCCAGATTTCTGGCGAAAACAAGCGCAGCGAAACCGCCCCGGAAGACCTCTATCAGCGCCTGCTGCTGACCATGAAAGACGGTCAGCTACGCGGCAGCGAGCGCGAAATGCTCGTCGACTGCCACCGCCAGCGCCAGCGCATTGTCGCCTACAGCATCGCGCCGCTGCGCCAGCAAAAAGAAATCATCGGTGCCATGGCGATGATTCGCGACGTCACCCGGCTGCACGTCATGATGGCGGCCACCCATCACCGCGCGCGCTACGATGAACTCACCGGTCTGGCAAACCGTCAGTCCTTCGCGGAACTTTTCGCGCAGGCGGCGGAGCAGCGCGGCGAAGACAAGCCGTTTCATCTTGCCCTCTTCAACCTCGACCGCTTCAAGGGCGTGAATGAAACGGTGGGGCACCACACCGGCGACCTGGTGCTGAAAGAATTTTCCCAGCGGCTGCTGGCGGGCATCCGGGGGCAAGACATCGTCGCCCGTCTGGGCAGTGATGAATTCATCGTCGCCTGGACCAGCCGCAACAGCGCCGGTTACAACGCCGAAGCGCGCTGCACGGAGATCATCAACGCCTGTAACGAACCCTTCCGCTGCGATGGGCGGCTGGTGTGGTGTTCGGTCAGCGTGGGGCTGGCAACCTGGCCGGGCGACGGGGCAACGCTGGGCGAGCTGCTGCGCAACGCCACCCACGCGCTGCGCCACGTCAAGGGCAAGGGCGGCAACGGTCTGCACGTCTTCGACTCCTACTTGCTGGAAGCGCGCAGCCGCTGGCAGGAAATTGAACACGAATTGCAAAACGCGGTCGATGACCATTCCCTGCGCCTCTTTTATCAGCCGATTTACCGTCTGGAAGACGGCGAACTTTCGCACTTCGAGGCGCTGCTGCGCTGGCATAACGAAGCGCTGGGCGCGGTCAGCCCGGCAGAGTTCATTCCGGTGGCAGAGCGCACCGGGCTGATTGTCGGCATTGGTCAGTGGGTGCTGGATGAATGCTGCCGGCAGGTGGCGCAGTGGCGCCGTCAGGGCTGGAATGTGCGCGTGGCGGTGAATGTCAGCGGGCGCCAGATTCCGTTCGGTCTCTCGCCCCAGCATATTGAAGAGCGCATCCGCCACTTTGGCATTCCTCCCGGCAACATCAAGATTGAGCTGACCGAGTCCACCTTCATGGGCAGTTCGCGCGAAGTGGGCGAGTGGATTGCCGGCATTCACGCGCTGGGCATGGAAATTGCGCTCGATGATTTCGGCACCGGTTTCTCGTCGCTTTCCTACCTGAAGAAATACCACCTGCAAAACCTGAAAGTAGACCAATCCTTCGTGCGCGAAATCACCACCCGCGAAGAAGACCAGAAACTGGTCACCGCCATTCTGGCAATGGCGCGCGGGCTGGGGATGCCGGTGATTGCCGAAGGCGTGGAGACCATCGAACAGCTCGAATGGCTCAAGCGCGCCGGTTGCGACATGGTGCAAGGCTATTACTACAGCCGCCCGGTGCCTGCCGACGAAATCGAACCGCTGCTCACTTCCGGCAACCTGATTGTGGAAGAAGAAACGCCCGCGCCGCAGGACGACGCCCCCGAGGCGGCACCGGCACCCGCGCCCGCGCAGCCCGAAGCCATGTTCCCGGAAATGCCGGTAACCTGACATAAGTCATGGTCTGATGGGAATGGGCAGCCCGCAGCGCCAGCCTTGCATGGGCGCGGTACAATCCCTTATCTGCACCGCGCCTGTCGGAGCGAAATCAGGAAAGGTTCATCATGAAATCGCAACATGACACCCGCAAACTGCTCAAGGCGATTTTGCCGTTTGTCATCATCATGACGCCGATGGTGTTGTTCGCCTTGCTGGGCTTGTATATCTCGGCGACCGCCCGCGCCATCACCAGCGCGGAAAGCCTGTGGGCAAAAGGGCAGCGGGACGCCGTCTATTTTCTGGAACGCTATTCCTGGACGCGCGACCCCGGCGATTATTACGCCTTTCTCGGCGGGCTGGAGGTGCAACGGGCGTTTCGCGATGCCCGTCTGATCATGGATGCGCCCGCGCCCGATTACAAAGCTGCCAAGGCCAAACTGCTCGCCGCCGGGCTGGATGAGCAAGACGTGCCGGGCGTCTATACGCTGTTTGTGCGCCTGCGCAACGTGCAGCCGTTCAAGGATGTGCTGGACACCTGGACGCTGGCAGACCGCCCCTTGCGCGTTTTGCCCATGCTGGGCGCGCGGCTGCGGCAAGGGTTTTTGCTCAACGATATTGATGACGATGAAGTGCGCATCATCCGCAGCATTGCCCACCAGGCGGGCACGGATGTGCGCGAGCCGGCGCGGGAATTTGCCCGCCTGCTGGGCAACGCTTTCCGCCCGATTTTCACCGTACTCTCGATTGCCGTCGTGCTGCTGGGGCTGGGGCTGCTCTTTTTGCTGACGCCGCGCCTGCGCCGCTTGCAGGATGAAAACCGCCAGTTTTCCGAAGCCCTGCACGCCGAGAAAAACCTCGTCGCCTCCACGCTGGACGCGGTGGGGGACGCCGTCATCGGCACCGACCTTGCCGGCAACGTCACCTATCTGAACACGGCAGCGCGCGCCATGCTGGCAGGCGGACGCGAAGAACACCTCTTGCAGCCGCTGGAAAAACTCTGCCGCATCTACGATATGTCCAAAAGCGAAGGCGGCGATTTGCTCAACTTCAAGTGGCTGCGCACGCAGGCTTCGCGCAAACAGCAATATCCGCACGTCAAGCTGAAATTGCTGGATAAAACCGGCACCGAACACATGGTCTCCATGGTGCTCACGCCGGTGCCGGATTTGCGCGGCAAGGTCGGCGGGCTGGTGCTGGCGCTGCGCGACAAATCCGTCGAAATGCAGTACCTCAGCAACCTGTCCTGGCAGGCCTCGCATGATGCGCTCACCGGTCTCTACAACCGCCGCGAATTTGAGCACCGGCTGGACAAAGTCTTGCAGCACCGCGAAGAATTCCCGCACGCGCAGCACGCGCTGCTCTTTGTTGATCTGGACCAGTTCAAGCTGATTAACGACACCCACGGCCACAGCGCGGGCGATGAATTGCTCAAGCAGATTGCCCAGTTGCTGGTCGACACACTGGATTCTGCTGACCTGGTCGCCCGTCTGGGCGGCGATGAATTTGGCGTGCTGCTGTCCTTGCCGCGTGGAGAGACCGCGCAGCGCAAGGCAGAGCGCCTGCTCAACGCCATTGATGAAGCGCGCATCCGCTGGCAGGAAGTGCAGCTTACCGTCACCGCCAGTATCGGCATCGTGGCGCTGAACCGCGAGACGCAAACGCTCTCCGAGGCCATGCAGATGGTCGACATTGCCTGCTATCTGGCAAAAGAACGCGGGCGCAACCGCATCCAGACCTACGGCGAGGACGATGCCGAACTCAAGGTGCGCTCGCACGAAATGGGCTGGGTGCAGCGCCTGCGCGATGCGCTGGAAGAAGACCGCCTCTGCCTCTACGCGCAGGAAGTGGTGCCGATTCACGAAGCCGCCGCGCACGGGCGCCACTTTGAGGTGCTCATCCGCCTGTATGAACGCGATGGCACGATTATCCCGCCGGTGCAGTTCATCCCCGCTGCCGAACGCTTCGGCCTGATGCCGGAAATCGACCGCTTCGTGATTACCCGCGCCTTCGAGACGCTGGCGATGCTGCGCCGCGCGGGCAAGGAAGAAGTCGCCTTCTGTTCCATCAATTTGTCCGGCACCTCGTTTGGCGATGAATCGCTGCTCGAATACATCCGCGAAAACCTCAAACGTTTCCGCGTTGCCCCGGGCACCATCTGCTTTGAAATCACCGAAACCGCCGCCATCGGCAACCTCGCCAAGGCAGAGAGCTTTATCAGCGCGCTCAAATCCATGGGCTGCCATTTTGCGCTGGACGATTTCGGCGTCGGCATGTCCTCGTTCGGCTACCTCAAACGGCTGGACGTGGATTACCTGAAAATCGACGGCAGCTTTGTGAAGGAAATGCTCGTTGATCAGACCGACCGCACGATGGTCGAGATGATCAACAACCTCGGCCACGTCACCGGCAAGAAAACCATCGCCGAGTTCGTCGGTTCGGCGGAGATTCTCGAGGCGCTCAAACTCATCGGCGTCGATTACGCGCAAGGCTTCCACGTCGGCAAACCGCAGCCCTTCTCGCGCGTGCCGCAGCCGAAAAAAGAAGAGCCGCCGCCCACGCCCTCGCTGGATGCGGGCGGTCTCACGCTGGCAGACTGAACGGCTTCACGCGCCCGCGTCCGGCGCGGGTGCCACATAGCGCAGCACAATGCCGTCTTCTTCTTCGCCGCAGCGCCATTCGGCGGCAACGCCCACGTCGGCAATCCACAAGGCTTCGTCTTGCCAGCGCAAAATGGGCAGATGCGCGCGCAAAATGGCGGGGATGTTTCGTTCCTGACAAAGATTCTTGAAACTTTTCGCACCGCCGCCCGCGTGCGTGCGCAGCCGCACGCCCGGCCAGCGCGGGGCAAAGAACAATTCGCCCGCCGCAAGCGCCGCGTGCAGTTTTTGCGCCGACAAGCCTTGCCCGCGCGCGCGGTCAATCTGGATGACGCCGCGCCCCCAAGCAATGACTTCTTCGCCCGCCTGCCAGCAATGCGGCGCGGGCGGCACGGGTGCAGGCGCGGGGCACAGCGTCAGCACACCTTGATGGGCAACCAGCAACCATTGCCCGTCCGACTGGTTTAACGCCGGATGCGTCGCACTGCCCAGTTGCCGCAAAATTTCCCGCACGCGGGCGCTGGCAGGCGGCAGCGCGTGGCGGCGAAAATACAGATGACGTAGCAAATTGGCTTGCCGCGCGGGTGGCAAAGCCAGCAAACGCGCGATGGACAGCGGTTCGCCGCCGCATTGGGCAAGGTCAATGTCGGCCAGTTGCGCCAGCAGTTCGGCGCTTTCCTGCAAGTGTTCCGCCGCGCGCGCCAGCGCCGGAGCCGCGTCCGCAAAGTGCGGCGCAAGGGCAGGGAAGACGTGTTGACGCAAATGGTTGCGGGCGTAATGCGCGTGCGCGTTGCTTGGGTCTTGCACCCAGCGAAGATGGTGCGCGCGGGCGTAAGTCTCAATTTCGGCGCGGCGCACGCCCAGCAGCGGGCGCAGGATGCGCCGCGCCGGTTCCACCGCGCGCATGGCCGCCAGCCCGCGCACGCCCGTGCCGCGCAGCAGGCGGTAGAGCACAGTCTCGGCACGGTCATCCAGATGGTGTGCAAACAGCAGCCAGCCCGCTTCGCCCTGTTGCGCCGCCAACGTTTGCAGGCGCACCTTGCGGGCGGCAGCCTGCGTGCCGTGCGGCGAATGTTTGTCTACCTGTACGTGCAACACCGTGCAGCCCACGCGCAATTCGCGGCACAGCGCGCGGCAAAAGTCCGGCCATGCATCGGCTGCCGTCTGCAAACCGTGATGAACATGCAGCGCGTGCAAGGAAAAACGCAGCGTGCGACGGGCGCGGACGAGCAGATGCAGCAAGGTGACGGAGTCCACACCGCCCGAGAGTGCCAGATACACGCGCGCGCCGCGCGCAATGCCCGCCGCCGCCAGTGCATCGAGCACGGCGCGAAAGAGCAGGGCGTCGGTGTGGTCGGTGTCTGCCACGGGCGGCAGGGGTTCAGGCGGCTTCGCCGTCCTTGAAGCTGCCGTAGGCAAACAGGCGCGCTTCGCGGCGGGCGACGAGTTCATCGGCGCTGAAGGTCTCAAGTTGGGTCAGCGCCGTCGCCAGCGCCTCGCGCACCGACCCGGCAGCGGCAGCGTGGTCGCGATGCGCGCCGCCGACGGGTTCGGCCACAATCTCGTCGACCAGCCCCAGTGCGTGCAGGCGCGCCGCCGTCATGCCCATGGATTCGGCGGCAAGCGAGGCTTTGTCCGCGCTCTTCCACAAAATGGACGCGCAGCCTTCGGGCGAAATCACCGCATACGTGGCGTATTGCAACATCAGCACGCTATCGGCCACGGCGATGGCCAGCGCGCCGCCCGAGCCGCCTTCGCCAATGATGGTGCTGATGATGGGCGTGCGCAGCCCCGCCATGTCGTAGAGATTGTGCCCGATGGCCTCGGACTGACCGCGTTCTTCCGCGCCGATGCCGGGATAGGCGCCCGGCGTGTCGATAAAGGTGAACACGGGCAGGGCGAACTTTTCTGCCATGCGCATCAGCCGCAGCGCCTTGCGATAGCCTTCCGGGCGCGGCATACCGAAATTGCGCGCGATTTTTTCCTTGGTATCGCGCCCCTTCTGGTGACCGATGACCACGCACGGACGCCCGTTAAAGCGCGCCAGCCCGCCGACGATGGCGGCATCATCGGCATAGGCGCGGTCGCCGTGCAGTTCCTCAAAATCGGTAAAAATGTGCTGGATGTAGTCCAGCGTATAGGGGCGCTGCGGATGGCGCGAAACCTGCGAAGTCTGCCACGGCGTCAGCTTGGCGTAGATGTCCTTGGTCAGCGCGAGGCTTTTCTTTTCCAGACGGGCGATTTCGCTGGAAAGGTCGACGGCGGGGTCGTCCTGCACGAAGCGAAGCTGGTCAATTTTTTCTTCCAGTTCAGCGACCGGTTTTTCAAATTCGAGAAAGGTGAGCTTCATCGTCCAATCCTTCAAGCCTTGCGGCGAAGCGGCTATTGTACCCGCTTGGCGCCCCAGACGGCGGGGCAGGATGTGGATAGCGTAGGGCGAAGCGCATTGCTAGTGCGCAGCGGCAGGCTGTTCGGCTGTGGCGGGGGGCGTTTTGGGCGCGGACGCGGACGCTTCGGCGGTGGTTTTTTGGGGCGCTGCGGCTTTGGGGGCTTCGGGGGCGGTGTTGCTGTTGGGCAGGTGGACGAAATATTCGTCTTTGCGGGTTAGGCCCAGATCGAAGCGGGCGCGTTCTTCGACGGCTTCTTTGCCGGATTTGAGGTCTTGCACTTCGGCGGCGAGCGCGGCGTTGCGGGCTTCGAGGGCGCGGTTTTTTTCTTGTTGGGCGTCCAGTTGCTGTTGCAGTTCGTCGACGCGGAACCAGCCGCCCCGACTGAACCAGAGCGGGCGCTGGATGAGGGCGATGAGGAGGATCAGGGCGAGGGGAATGATCCAGCGGCGCATGGGGAAAAATGGTGGGCTTGTTATCAACGCCGCGCCCGCCCGCGCTTGCACAGTGCGGGCGGGGCGGGGTGTTCGTCAGCGGACGGTTTTGAGGTTGTAGAAGGCTTTGCGACCGGGGTAGAAGGCGCGCGGCAGTTCTTCTTCAATACGCAGCAGTTGGTTGTATTTGGCGATGCGGTCCGAGCGGCTCAGCGAGCCGGTCTTGATTTGCATGGCGTTCAGGCCGACGGCGATGTCGGCAATGGTGCTGTCTTCGGTCTCACCCGAACGGTGGGAGATGACGGCGGTGTAGCCTGCGCGCTTGGCCATTTCGACGGCGGCGAAGGTTTCGGTGAGCGTGCCAATCTGGTTGATTTTGATGAGGATGGAGTTGGCGACACCTTGCGCGATGCCTTGTTCCAGAATGCGGGTGTTGGTGACGAACAAATCGTCGCCGACGAGCTGGATGCGTTTGCCCAGGCGTTCGGTGAGGATTTTCCAGCCGTCCCAGTCGCCTTCTGCCATGCCGTCTTCGATGGAGATGATGGGGAAACGTTCGACCAGCCCGGCAAGATAATCAGCAAAGCCGGAGGCGTCGAGAATTTTGTCTTCGCCAGAGAGGACGTATTTGCCGTCTTGATGGAATTCGGAAGCGGCGCAGTCGAGCGCCAGCAGTACGTCTTTGCCCGGCTCATATCCGGCGGCGGAGATGGCTTCCTGAATCAGGTTGAGGGCGTCTTCGGTGCCGGAAACATTGGGCGCGAAGCCGCCTTCATCGCCCACGGTGGTGGGGTAGCCGCGCGAGTCGGTGATTTTTTTGAGGTGATGGAAGATTTCGGCACCGGCGCGCAGGGCTTCGCGGAAACTTTCCATGCCCACCGGCATGATCATGCATTCTTGAATGTCCAGACTGTTGTTGGCGTGAGCGCCGCCGTTGATGACGTTCATCATCGGCACCGGCATGGACATGGGACCGGCGCCGCCAAAATAGCGGTACAGCGGCAGCCCGGCTTCGTCGGCAGCGGCGCGCGCTACCGCCATGGAGACGGCGAGCGTGGCGTTGGCGCCGAGGCGGGATTTGTTGTCGGTGCCGTCGAGTTCAATGAGGGTTTGGTCGATGAAGGTTTGTTCTTCGGCATCCAGCCCGATGAGGGCTTCGGAAATTTCGGTGTTGACGTTTTCAACCGCTTGCGTGACACCTTTGCCAAGATAACGACCTTTGTCGCCGTCGCGCAGCTCAATGGCTTCGCGCGAGCCGGTGGAGGCGCCGCTGGGCACGGCGGCACGACCCATGGAGCCGGATTCAAGCAGAACGTCGGCTTCAACCGTGGGATTGCCTCGGGAATCGAGAATTTCGCGGGCGATGACATCAATGATGGCGCTCATGGTGGGTGCGATCCTTTGTGTGTGGAGAGAAAAACAGGAATGTCAGGCAGTTTCGTAAAAACCGTGCTGCTTGACGACGGTATCGAGTTCGCGCAGCACTTCGAGCAGTGCGCGCATTTTGTCCAGCGGCCAGGCGTTGGGGCCGTCGGAGAGTGCTTTTTCGGGGTTCGGGTGCGTTTCCATGAAAAGTCCGGCAACGCCGCTGGCAATGGCGGCGCGGGCGAGGACGGGGACAAATTCGCGCTGACCGCCGGAAGATGCGCCCTGACCGCCGGGAAGCTGCACCGAGTGCGTGGCGTCAAACACCACGGGGCAGCCGGTCTGACGCAGGATGGCGAGGCTGCGCATGTCGGAGACGAGGTTGTTGTAACCGAAGCTGGCGCCGCGTTCGCACACCAGGATGCTGTCTTGCCCACCTGCGGCCTCACGCGCTTTGGCGACGACGTGCACCATGTCGCCGGGGGCGAGAAACTGGCCTTTCTTGATGTTGACGGGTTTGCCCGAGGCGGCGACGGCTTGAATGAAATCGGTCTGGCGGCAGAGGAAGGCGGGGGTTTGCAGCACGTCTACGACGGCGGCGGCAGCAGCGACTTCCTGTTCGGTGTGCACGTCGGTGAGCACGGGGACATTCAGCTCACGGCGCACGTCGGCGAGGATTTCCAGCCCTTTGTCCCTGCCGGGACCTCGGTACGATTTGAGCGAGCTGCGGTTGGCCTTGTCGTAGGACGATTTGTAGATGAAGGGAATGCCCAGCGCGGCGGCGATTTCTTTGAGCGCACCGGCGGTGTCAAACGCAAGCTGGCGCGATTCAATCACGCAGGGACCGGCAATGAGGAAAAACGGCTGTTGCAGGCCGACTTCAAAACCGCACAGTTTCATTGCGCGTCTTCTCCGCAAAGGGCGCGCTGGGCCAGCGCCGCCTGTACGAAGGCGGTAAACAGCGGGTGGCCACGGCGCGGGTTGGAGGTAAATTCGGGGTGGAACTGGCAGGCGACAAACCAGGGGTGGTCGGGCAGTTCAATGACTTCGACCAGGTCCGTGCCCTGCGCGCGTCCGGCAATTTTCAGCCCTTTGGCTTGCAGTTCGTCGAGCAGACGGGCGTTGACTTCGTAGCGGTGGCGGTGGCGTTCGACAATTTCGCCCTGCCCGTAAATGGCGCGCACGCGCGAGTTTTCGGCAAGACGGCAAACCTGACCGCCCAGACGCATCGTGCCGCCCAGATCAGAATCGGCGCTGCGCGTGGCGATGGAGCCATCGCGGTCTTGCCATTCGGTAATCAGGGCGATGACCGGGTGGGCGGTGGCTTCGTCAAATTCGGTGGAGTGGGCATCTTTCATGCCGGCAACGTGGCGGGCAAATTCGACCACTGCCAGTTGCATCCCCAGACAGATGCCGAGATAGGGCACCTTGTGGGTGCGGGCGTATTCAATGGCGCGGATTTTGCCTTCCGTGCCGCGCTTGCCAAAGCCGCCGGGCACCAGAATGGCGTGCATGTTCTGCAAGGCATCCATGCCGCCGTCGCCTTCCAGCGTTTCGGAATCCAGGTAGTGGATGTTGACCTTGGTGCGGGTTTGAATGCCGGCGTGGCACATGGCCTCGATCAGCGATTTGTAGGATTCGGTGAGATCGACGTATTTGCCGACAAAGGCAATGTCGACGCTGTGTTCGGGGTGTTCCAGCGCGTCGACGAGTTTTTTCCACACGCTCAAATCGGCAGCGCGGGCAAGGATGCCCAGACGGTGGCAGACGATTTCATCGAGCATCTGCGCGTGCAGCGCGGCGGGGATTTTGTAGATGGAATCGGCGTCCAGACATTCGATGACCGCTTCGGGCATGACGTTGCAAAACAGCGCGATTTTCTTGCGCTCATCCGGCGGAATCGGGCGGTCGGCGCGGCACAGCAGAATGTCCGGCTGGATGCCGATTTCGCGCAGTTCTTTCACCGAATGCTGCGTGGGCTTGGTTTTGAGTTCGCCAGCGGTGGGAATGTAGGGCAGCAGCGTGAGGTGGATGAAGCAGGTGCCATCGCGCCCGGTCTCAATGCGCATCTGGCGGATGGCTTCGAGAAACGGCAGCGATTCAATGTCGCCCACGGTGCCGCCGATTTCGACGATGGCGACATCCGCGCCCTGTGCGCCGCGCGCGATGGACGCCTTGATCTCATCGGTAATGTGCGGGATGACCTGCACCGTCTTGCCCAGATATTCGCCACGGCGCTCTTTCTTGATGACGGCCTCGTAGATTTGCCCGCTGGTGAAGTTGTTGTTGCGGCTCATGCGCGCGCTGGTGAAGCGCTCGTAGTGACCCAGATCAAGGTCGGTTTCGGCACCGTCTTCGGTAACAAAGACTTCCCCGTGCTGGAACGGACTCATCGTGCCGGGGTCAACGTTGATGTACGGGTCGAGCTTGAGATGGGTGACGCGCAGCCCGCGCGATTCGAGAATCGCCCCAAGCGATGCGGCAGCAATGCCTTTGCCCAGGGAAGAAACCACACCGCCGGTCACGAAAACAAATTTTGTCATGGCAGAGACGCTTTCGGGGAAAGCGCGATTTTACCATCAGGCGCGGGCGCTGAAGCGGTGGACTGTGCGCCTCTTACAGCCGCCACAGGCGCGCGCCGCCCGCGCGCAAGGCGTTTGCGTCAAAGGCGGATTTCACGTCCACAAACACACCGCCGGGCGCGAGCCGGGCAAGATAGTCTGCCACCGGGCGCGCGACCAGCGCCTGATGCGAGACAGCGGCGACAATCGCCGCCGCCTGCGCGGGCAGCGCCTGCCAGTCGACCAGCGCAATGCCTGTTTCCGTGCGCGCTTCCTCGACGTCCGCCACCGGGTCGTGCACATGCACGCGGCAGCCGTAGCTTTCGAGTTCGCGGATGACATCCAGCACACGGCTGTTGCGCAAGTCCGGGCAGTTTTCCTTGAACGTGAGGCCGAGCACGATAACCTCGCAACCCTTGATGGGATGTCCCGCCGCGATGAGTTCCTTCACCGTCGCTTCGGCAACAAACTTGCCCATGCCATCGTTGATGCGCCGCCCGGCGAGGATGACTTCGGGGTGATAGCCGAGCATCTGCGCCTTGTGCGTGAGGTAATACGGGTCAACGCCAATGCAATGCCCGCCCACCAGCCCGGGGCGGAAGGGCAGGAAATTCCACTTCGTGCCCGCCGTCTTCAGCACTTCTTCGGTATCAATGCCGATGCGGTGAAAAATCAGCGCCAGCTCGTTCATCAGCGCGATGTTCAAATCGCGCTGCGTGTTTTCGATAACCTTCGCCGCCTCCGCCACCTTGATGCTGCTCGCCTCATGCACGCCCGCCGTGACGATGCGCCGATACAGCGCCGCCAGCCGCGCCAGCGTCTCGGCGCTGTCGCCCGAGACCACCTTGACCACATCGGCCAACGTGCGCGTGCGGTCCCCGGGGTTGATGCGCTCGGGCGAATAGCCGACGAAAAAATCCCGCCGCCAGCGTTTGCCCGAGGCTTCTTCCAGCACGGGAATGCAGATTTCTTCGGTGGCACCGGGATAGACCGTGGACTCATACACCACCGTCGCCCCCGCCTGCAAATGCTCCCCCACCATGCGGCTGGCGGCAATCAGCGGCGAAAAATCCGGCTGGTTGGCGCTATCGACCGGCGTAGGCACGGCGATGAGAATGGTGCGCGCCTGCGCAAGCACGCCCGCCTCGCTGTGAAAGGAAAGCTGCGTAGCGGCGGCGAGCGCCTCGGGCGCCACTTCGCCGGAAGGGTCGCACCCTGCGCGCAGGCTACGGATGCGCGCCTCGCAAAGGTCCAGCCCGAACGTGCTACCCAACGCGCCGAAAGCAACCGCCAGCGGCAAACCAACATAACCAAGACCAACGACGGCAACGGGAAACGCGGAAGAAGTCATGAGCAAGCGCGCAAGCAACGTGAAAACAGCAATTTTACCTGCTGCCCGCGCGCGCATTGCAATTACAGCATCGCCGCCAGTGCCGCCATGAGCACAAAACCGGCGGGCAGGCTGCGGCGGGCGGCGCTCGCATCGTGCTGGCGCGCTTGCGGCAGCAGCTCATGCACGGCAGCAAAGCTCATCGCACCGGCAGCCATCGCCAGCGCCAGCGGCAAAGCGTCGCCAATCGTGTGGGCAAAGAGCGCAGCGGTGACGGCGGCAAGCGGTTCGACCAGCGCGCACAAGGCGGCGAGGGCGACGGCAGCAACACGGCGCATCTGTGCGGCAACAAGCAGGCTGGCGACCAGCAAACCTTCCGGGATGTTTTGCAGGGCAATGCCGAGCGTGACCGCGCGGGCGCTGTCATCAGCCAGCGCCGCGACGCCGACGGCAGCGCCTTCGGGCAGATTGTGCAGCGCCAGCGCGACGACAAACAAGGTGACGGACGCGCGCGGCGTTTGCCCGCGCACGGCGGGGTGATGGGCGTGGGGAAGCACGGCATCGAGCGCGCGCATCAGCGCAACACCCGCGAACACGCCCGCAGCAAGCACGGCCAACGCACCATGCGCCTGCTGCCAGGCGGGCAGAAGCAGCGAAAAAATCGCCGCCGCAAGCATCACCCCCGCACCCGCGCCGAGCAGCCCCGCCTGCGTGCGGGCGCGCGGGCTGCGTACAAACAGAATGGGCAGCGCGCCCAGCGCGCTCGCCAGCGCCGCCAAACCGCTGTCTTGCAACGCAGCCCGCGCAGCGTCGGGCAGGGCGATGGTCTGGACGTGCGCCACGCCCTGCGCCAGCAGCCAGAACGCACCGAGCAGAAAAATGCCCCAACCGGACGCGATGCGCAGCAAGCTGGCAGGGCAGGGCGGGCGGTGATGCAAACGGGCAATCTGGGCAGCCATGGCGGCACTCCTTGCGCAGAACAATGAGAGTTTTTCTCATTATCACGCCAACCCAATGATTTTGCCAATTATGTTTTTTGAAG
>JAFZMK010000340.1 GCA_017553285.1 Rhodocyclaceae bacterium | reverse complement strand
CTCGGCAAACACGCGCCCTGCGGCCTGCAGCACGGCGTCGCGCGTGGCGCTGCGGCTGCGGCGGGGGGCGGCGGGGGTGGAGGAGGCGTCGGTGTCCATGCGCATATTGTACCGGCAGCGGGGCGTTTCGTAAATTCAAAATTGAAATTGAAATCTTAATTTGACTTTTGGTGTGCTAGCTCCTACCATGCGTTGCAGCGCCATACGCTGTGCGCTTCTTGCAGAGGAAACACACCATGAAAAAACTGCTGATTGCTGCCGTGTTGCTGGCCGCTGCTGCGGGCGCGGGCTTCTGGTATTGGCAGCGCGGCGCGCAGCCAGCGGACGCTGCGCTGGTGCTCTATGGCAATGTTGACCAGCGGCAGATTGAGCTGGCGTTCATGGACGCGGAGCGCATCGCCGAGGTGCTGGTGCACGAGGGCGAGACGGTGCAGCAGGGGCAGGTGCTGGCGCGCCTGCACACGCGCAGGTTGCAAGACGCCATTGCCGTGGCGGAAGCGCAGCTTGAAGCAGCGCGGGCGGCGCTGCAGAAGCTGGAAAACGGCACGCGCCCGCAGGAGATTGACCAGGCCAAGGCTGCCGTGGCGCAGGCCAAGGCGCAGGCGGCGTATGCGGAGGGGGACTACAAGCGCTTTGATGCGATGTGGAAAAGCTCCAAGGGGCAGGCAATCAGCCGGCAGGATTTTGACAAGACGCGGCTGGCGCTGGATGTGGCGAAGGCGCAATTGCAAAGCGCGCAAAAGGCGCTGCGGCTGGCCGAGATTGGCCCGCGCGCCGAAGACATCGCGCAGGCGAAGGCGCAGGTCGCCGAGCGCGAGCGCGCGCTTGCCGCCATGCGCACGCAGCTTGCGGACGCGGAGTTGAAAAGCCCGGTGGATTCCGTGGTCACGCGCCGGCTGCTGGAGCCGGGCGACATGGCATCGCCGCAGCGCGCGGTGTTTTCGCTCGCGCAGCTTGCCCCGAAGTGGGTGCGCGCCTGGGTGTCTGAGACGCAGCTCGGGCGCATCCGCCCCGGGCAGGCGGCGCAAATCTACGTGGACAGCGCGCCGCAGCAAGCGATTGCGGGCACGGTGGGCTTTATTTCTTCGGTGGCGGAGTTCACGCCCAAGTCGGTGGAGACGGCGGATTTGCGCACTTCACTGGTCTACGAGACGCGCATCTACACCGACGACCCGCAGAACCTCCTGCGCCTGGGCATGCCCGCCACGGTGCGTTTTGACGCGCCCTGAGCCGGGCAGCGGCGGAGGCGGCCATGCTGCGCGTGGAGGGCATCGTCAAGGAGTTCCGCCCCAAGGGAGGCGGCGCGCTGCGTGCGCTGGACGGCGTGTCGCTTGCCGTGGCGCCCGGGGGCATGACGGCGCTGCTCGGCCCCGACGGTGCGGGCAAAACGACGCTGCTGCGCATCATCGCCGGGCTGCTGCGCGCCGATGCGGGCACGCTGGCGTTTGCGGGCGGCGCGCCAGCGGCTGCCATGCCGGCGGGAGCGCAGGCGCACATTGGCTACATGCCGCAGAAGTTTGGCCTGTATGAAGACCTGAGCGTGCAGGAGAACCTGGACCTCTACGCCGACCTCAAGGGCGTGCCGCACGCCGCGCGCGCGGCGCGCTACCGCGAATTGCTGGACATGTGCGCCATGTCGCCCTTCACGGCGCGGCTGGCGGGGAAGCTCTCCGGCGGCATGAAGCAAAAGCTCGGGCTGATTTGCACGCTGGTGGCGCCGCCGCGCCTGCTGCTGCTGGATGAGCCGACGGTGGGCGTGGACCCGCTTTCGCGCCGCGAGCTGTGGGACATCGTCGCGCGCCTGACGGCGGGCAGCGGCATGGCCGTCATCGTCAGCACGTCGTATCTGGACGAAGCCGAGCGTTGCGGCGAAGCCGTGCTGCTGCACGAGGGGCGTACGCTGGCGCGCGGCACGCCGCAGGAGATTTGCCAGCTTTCGGCGGGCATGGCGCGCGTGGCGCAACCTGCGGCGGGTGATGCGGCGCGCGCGCTGCAGGCGCGGCTTTTTGCCGTGCCCGGCATGGTGGACGCCGTGCCGCAGGGCGGCGCGGTGCGCTTCGTGCACGGTGCGCTGGACGCGGGGCAGCAGCGCCTGCTTGAGGGAGCGTTGCGGGGCGCGGCAGTGCAGAGCGCGCCGCCCGCGCTGGAAGACAGCTTCATGCTCCTGCTGCGCCAGCGGCAAGGGTAT
>JAFZMK010000070.1 GCA_017553285.1 Rhodocyclaceae bacterium | reverse complement strand
GTTCGTCGCGCACGTTGCTCAGGGCATCGCGGGCGCTGTCCGACAATGCGCGCATTTTGTCCTGCACCTCTTGCAGTGCGGCGCGCAGGCGGTCGAGCCGTTCATTGCCCACTTCGCCCACGCGCGATTTCACCACACCGGCGGCGCGCTCGATGTCTTTCAGGCTGGCGTGGCCGCTTTCCATGCTGCGGATGATGTCGTCGAGCGCGCGCGCATCGTTGATGGCGCGGCGCATCTCTGCGCTGATTTTCTGGCTCACGCCCTGCGCGTTGAAGTAGATGTTTTTGCTGGTGACCAAGTGGCGCGTGGCATCCCATGCCTTTTGCAGTTCCGCGTTGTAGGTCTGAATGTCCGCCGTCGCAATGCCCACGCCCTGGGCAATCTTTTGCCAGGTGATCAGGCCGCCGGAGCGCGTGCCGCTGTCTGCGGCTTCGGCTGCTTCGGCGGCGGCTTTTGCCGCGCCTTCCATGTTGCCCATCGCGTCCGCTGCGGCGTTGGCCGCACCGGTGACGCCCTCGGTGGCCTGCGCCGCATCCGTCATCGCCTGCACCGTCACCTGCCCGGTCTCCGAGACCGTGACCTGCAAGCCAAGCATCGCCGCCTGCGCTTCGACCGCGCCCATGTCCATGCCCGCCGCTGCCTGCGCGTTCGCCCAATCCTCAAACGCCTTGCGCAACCCGGCAGCAGTGGCTTCGCCGCTGTTTTTGATGAGTTCAAACCGCTGCTTCGCTTCGCTGGCGAGTTTTTCGAGTTCGGCACGGCTCTTGATGCCCGCCTGCGCCATCGCCTCGCCCACGCTTTGCAGGCCGGGGATGCTTTGCTCAATTTCCGCGCGCTGTTTTGCCATCGCCGCGCGCAGATGTTCGGCAGCCTCGGCGCCGATTTGCTGGTTTTTCGCCATCGCTTCGAGCTGTTTGCCAAAGGCGTCCAGTTCCGCCGTGGTCTTGAAACTGGCAATCAGCTCCTTGCCCGCGCGGGCAAGCGCCTGCATTTTGGCTTCGGGGGAATCGGATGCGCCTGCGATGCTTTCGGCCAGCGTTGAAAATGTGCGGATGCCATCCTCGGCTTCCGTGCGGATACGTCCGAGCGCCTCTTGCCCATCCATCCCCAGTTTTTTGAAGGCAGCGGACAGCACCTGCTCGTTGAGTGCGGCAAAACTATCCGCCGATGCTTTCCCTTCCTCGTAGGCTTGCGCCAGCGTTGATCTGAACGATTCCAGGTCTGCGGCAGACATGTTTTCAAATGTCTCGCCCATGGCAGAAGCCGCTTCGGTCGCCTTGCCTTTTATCTCATCCAGCGTTTTCAGCAGGTCGGCAACGCCTTTGGGCGTTGTTATGTTCATCTTTTTGAGCGCCTGCTCAACGGCTACGCCCATCTGCCCGGCTTCTTTGGAGGTATCGGCAAGCGCCTTTTTTAGCTGCACGGTGGCGCTGGCGGCGTTGTTGTTTTCGGCGCGCACCTTGCCGATGTTTTCGGCAACTTCCCCATAGCCTTTGTCGATTTCATCCAGTTTGTCCAGAAAGCGCGCGGCGGCAGCGTCGACGGTGTCGTCGGTAAACCATGCGCTGACAACCTCGCCAGCATAGGCCAGCGACGCAAAGGCTTGATGCAGCCTTTTTGCTGCGGCAACGCCTGCTATCTCAACTTCTATGAATTCTTCTTTCAGCGCCTTTGCTGTGGTATAGGAAGTAAACAGCACCGCAGTCGCAGGCACAAACGCCGACCGGATCGCCGTTGCAAGATTCGCCACTGCCGTGCCCGCTTTGCCCATTTTCGCAATCAGGCCAGAAAACTTGTCCGCGATGGCTTCGGCTGCGCCGCAGCCCGCAACGCGCACGGCGGCAAACACCAGCTTCAGGGTGCTCGCTGACGCAGCATAAGAAGCCAGCGCCGCGCCGATGCCTGACGTGACGGGGAATGCGTCCACAATGTTTGCAATCCCGTGAGCAACGTCCCCTGCGGCGGAAGCTACCGCGCGGATAACGGGCAGGAAGGTGCTGCCCAGGTTGATGCCGATTTCGTCGACGGCATTGTTCAGCAGCCGCAACTGTGCCTCGGTGGTCTTGACGCGCGTCTTGAACTCTTTTTGCATCGCGCCCGCCGTGGCGGCCTTGTTGCCGATGCGCGCAAGCGATTGCTCGTACTGGTCCAGCCCGTTCAGCAGACGGGCGATGTCATCCTGATATTCGATGCCAAAGAGTTTGCTGAGGATTTCCGCGCGGCTGGCCTGGTCGACTTTTTCCAGCGTGCGCAGGAAGTTCAACAGCGCTTCTTGCGGATTGTTCTGGATGTCTTCGGCAAGCTGTTGCGCCGAGATGCCGATTTGCGCCAGCGCGTTCTGAAAATCGGCACTCTGCACATTGGCCGTTTGCAGTTTGGAGAGCAGCGCGTTGATGCCTGTACCGGCAATCTGGCTGCTCACGCCCATGCTGAGCATGGTCGCGCCCAGCGCGGCGGCTTGCTCGGCAGAGAGGCCAAACTGTTTTGTCGCGCCGCTAACGCGCGAGAGCACCTCAACGATGCTGGCTTCGGTGGCCGCCGTGGTGTTGCCCAGTGTGTTGATGGCATCGCCCAGTTGGCGCATAGAATCCAGTGGCAGACCAAAGGCATTGGAAAGGTACGCCATCGCCCTGCCTGCTTCTTCGGCAGTCATGCCAAAGGCGACGGACATTTGAGACGCAAGCCGCACAAATTCTTCCAGCTTGTCGACCGGCACGCCCATCTGCCCGCCGAAGGCGGCGATTTTCGCCAGTTCCTCAGCAGCCAGCGGGATGGTGCGCGACAGCTCTTTGGTGCGCTCGGTGAGCCGTTGCATCTGCTCGTCCGTGCCGTCGACGACCTTGGCAACGTCCGCCATTGCCGATTCAAACGAGATGGCCTTACCTGCTGCGATAGATAAACCTGCCGCCGACGCACCCAGCCCAGCCATTGCGGACTTTGCGTCCCACAGCGCGTCCACCCAGCCGTTGGTCTGTTTTTTGAGTTCGAGAATGCGCGCCTCGGTTTTCTGCGCGGCTTGCGCCAGTTCCTTGCCTGTCAGCTTGCCGGATTCCTTCAGCCGCTTATAGGCTGCGTCGGTGGCTTCGATTTCTTTCTTGGCTTCGATGTGCGCTTTCAGGCCGATGATGTCGCGGTCGGCGGCTACGGCAGACATGCTGTTCCACGTCTCGGCCAGTTCGCGCATTTCGGCATCCAGCGCATCCGCCTGCACTTTTCCCTCTTTCAGGTCTTGCGCAAGCTGCTTGATGGCGTCAAAATCACCCTCACTCCTGCCGGTGTTTTTCAGGAACTTCTTGAAGGCATCTGCCAGGGCTTCCAGTTGGCTTTGCCCTTCTTTCGTGTCTACAAGAATCTGGATTTTGGTTTCAAGGGAGGATGCAGTCATGGCAAAGAAGAAACTTGGGTTGACGGAAAAATTCGATACGCTTGCTGGATTGGTATTGATTGCGATGTGCCTTGCGCCGGTTATCTGGTGCGCACAGACAGGGACGAGTTTTGATTACATCGTGAGCCTTGCGCTTGGCGTTGTGGTCTGGTTCCTCTTCCTTGTTATTGGCGGGAGCCTGCTAATCGCCATCGTCGGCGGCATACTTGGCGGCGGGGGCAAATAATCACTCCCCAAACACCGTCACCCGCATTGCAGCCAGGCGGTCGACCATGTCGTTTAGGGTGTCTTCGAGGCGGTCGAGTTCGGCGCGGATGTCGGTGTCCTGGAAACGGGTCTGGAAATAGTCCGTGGCGGCGGCAATCGCGTCGTCAATCGTCGCGCC
>JAFZMK010000339.1 GCA_017553285.1 Rhodocyclaceae bacterium | reverse complement strand
GCGTTCATTTTCAGGATTCCTTGTGAATGCGTCGTATCTTACGCCAAAATCAGTATTTTCATGGCGTCAGCCATTTGTTTGTAACCGTAATTCTTTGCATGGCTCATCAAACAATGATTCTTGCGCGTGCATTTTTATTCTGTCAGTAGATAGCTTGCAATAATCACGGCTTATGTCTATGCCAATGTATTTTCGCCCTAGCTCATAGGCGGCGACACATGTTGTTCCGCTTCCGCACATTGGGTCAAGGACGATGGCTCCTTCGTTCGTCCATGACCGGATGTGGTCGGCGGCCAAGTCAAATGGAAAAGGCGCGGGATGGCCTTTGGCTTCTTGGTCGACGGATTTTTTGCCTACCACGTATTCCCAGATGTTGCCTTTCAACTTGTCGGCACGGACGGGGCTGGCGAATTTTGTCCGTGTCTGCGCGCCTTTTGAATAATTTTTGTAGGTCGTGCCATTCAGTTTCAAGCCTGCATGGAGGCATGGAATCCGGATGGCGTTGTGCGTCGATACACTGCCTTTGGAAAAAACAAACATGTATTCGAAGACGTTGGTGTACCTCTTTCTGTAGATCTGCGGTATGGGGTTTGATTTTTGAAATATCATGGTGTCGTGCAGGTTGAAACCCGCTTCGACAAATGCCAGTGCCTGCTTGAAGCTCGTGCACGTCTCGCTGCCGCCGATGGTGGCATCGGAAACCACCCACACCACTACACCGCCTTTTTTGGTTATGCGGTAAAGCTGTTCCACAATCGGCTGGAAAGGGAATGAATATCCATTGTAGTTGCGCAGGTTGTCATACGGCGGCGATGTAAGTACCAGATCAACGCAGCCATCCGGAAAGCTGCGCATTACATCTACGCAGTTTCCGTGGATGATTCGATTGATATAGCCGTCTATCATGCCCGTATCTGCCCGATAAAGTTTTTGATGGTGTCAACCCTGCTGTCCAGTTTTTTGCTGGCGAGCAGTTCACGGATGGCTTCATCCTTGCCAAGCCCGCGTATCCGCTCAATCTCCCTTTCGTAGTAGCGTATTTCTTCGTTGCCACGCTTGGCGATGATTTCCTTGATGTCTGCAAGATGCCCGTCAAATTTGTCATCGGAAATTCCGGTGGTACGCGCCACAATCCCGTTTTGCAACGGGATAAAATTGGTTTTGGCACCTAACAGCGAGGATTGCGCGGCAATGGTTGCGGGCGCATTCCATAGTTCCTTGAGGCTGTTCTGCTCTGTTTCCCGGACGCCTTCCTTGAGGAAGATGTACAGATACTCCCACGAAAATAGGGTAACGCTCTTTTCCAGCGCATCTTTATAAATCTGGCTCTTGCTTTGTGGGTAATGGTAATACGGGCAGACGAGCACGGAAAAATCACTGTCTCCGCGCCAGTGTTCCATGGATGCTATCTTGAAGTCTTTTGCATTCTTCGCTGTCCGGCTTAGCCGGAATGCTTTGGCATCGCCAACAAGAGAATACCCGTGATAGCGGCTCTGCGCCACAATGTCGGCGCAGTCGGCTCTTTTGCGGAGGATTTCTACCTCCAGATTCATTTCTTTTAGCGCCCGCGCAAATACAATGTCGGACGCTTTGGCGTACAGTTTTTCTTCCGTTGTGTCATGCCCGACTTCCTCCGGAATTGTTCCGATTTCCGTGAGAAGTGCCTCGACTTCGCCCTTTCCAAGACCAAGAATGATGCGTTCCAGATGGTCGCTGGCAGCAACAAACCCTTGGTTGGCACAGGAGGCTATTTCCCGCTTGAGTTCCTTGAATTTCATATTTCAACAGATTGCCAAAATTATGCGCCCACGCAGTTGTGCTCCGTATTCTATAAGCCGTGCGCCAGAATGTCCAAGTGCCGCGCCGCGCCGATTACGCCGTCCTTCGTTGTCCATACCGACTGGCGGGAAGGATACGCCCGCCTGCGAAAAGATGGGACGCCCTCACACCTTTCCCCTGCGCTCCATGAGCAGGGCGGCGATGGTGATGGCGGTGGTTTGGGCGAGCACGATGGTGGCGACGGTGCCGGGCCAGCCGTAGTGGGTGTAGGCGTAGCCGCATAGGGCGGCTCCGGTGGCGCCGCCGGTGTAGTAGCTGAGGTAGTAGAGGCCGGAGGCGAGCGAGCGTCCGGTGGCGACCTGCGTGGCGATGAAGCTGGTGGTCGCCGCTTGCGTGATGAATACGCCGCAGGACATGAGTGTGAGGGCGGCGAGGATGACGGCGGTGTGGGCGATGAGCGTGAGCACGATGCCGAGCACGGAGCAGGAGACCGCCAGTACGATGGTGCGGGAAAAGCCCAGACGGGCGATGAGACGCGAGGACAGCGGGGTTATCAGTACGCCGATGAGGTAGATGGCGAAGAGGTTGGCGAGTCCGGCGCTGGAGAGCGAAAACGGCGGCGCTGCCAGATGCAGGTTGACGTAGGTGAAGGCGCCGACCAGCGAGAAGAGTACGCAGGCACCCAGGGCGCAGGCGACGTGTAGTTGCGCGTTGTGCAGGTGTTGCCAGAGCGTGTGCAGGGCGCTGCGAAAGTGCGGGTTGCCGATGAAGTGGCGCGAGGCGGGCAGCGTTTTCCAGATGAGGAGGGCGCCGGCGAGGTTGATGATGGCCAGGATTTGAAAGGCGCTGCGCCAGTCGAGCCATGCGCTGAGGTGACCGGCCAGAAAGCGCCCGAGAAAACCGCCCAGTACAGTGCCGGCGATGTAGATGGACATCAGGCGGGTGAGGCTGCGGGCGCGAAATTCTTCGCCAATATAGGCAATCATGACGACGGTGATGCCGGGAATGGCCAGCCCTTGCAGGAAGCGGTAGCAGGTGAGTTCGACAATGCTGTGCGCGTAGGCGATGAGCCAGGTGGGCAGGGCGAGGAAGAAGATTGCGCCGACGAGGATGCCTTTGCGCCCGAAGGCGTCCGAGACCATGCCCATGAAGGGCGAGGTGAGTGCCACGGCCAGCACGGTGGCACCTACGGTGGCACCGGCGGCGATGGGGGTGGCGTGAAATTCCTGCACCAGAATGGGCAGGATGGATTGCACCGAATAGACTTCGATGAAGGCGAATACGCCCACCAGCATGGCGGTGCACAGCAGGGCGGGCGTGAGCGCGGCGTGCTCGGCTTCGCTGGCGGGCGCGGGGGCGGACATGGCGTGCGCCGGCGTTTATTTGCCGGCGCGTTCGCGGTGCGCTTGTGCGTCGACCACGGCCAGCGCGGTGATGTTGACCAGACGACGGACGGTGGCCGAGGGGGTGAGGATGTGCACGGCGGAGTTGGCACCGAGCAGGATGGGGCCGATGGAGGCACCGTCGTTGTTGGCTTCTTTCATCAGGTTGAGCGAGATGTTGGCGGCGTCAATATTGGGCATGACCAGCAGGTTGGCGCGGCCTTTGAGGGTGGAGTCCGGGTTGATGGTGTCGCGAATGCTTTGCGAGAGCGCCGCGTCGCTGTGCATTTCGCCGTCGCATTCCAGCTCGGGGGCGCGTTCGCGCAAGATGGCGAGCGCTTCGCGCATTTTGCGCGCCGAGGGGGTGTCGTGACTGCCGAAGTTGGAATGCGATAGCAGCGCGACTTTGGGTTCGGTGCCAAAGCGGCGCAGTTCGCTGGCGGCCATGCGGGCGATTTCGGCGATTTCTTCGGCGGTGGGGACTTCGTTGACGTAGGGGTCGGTGATGGCGAGCATGGTTTTGTGCGTCATCAGCAGCGCCATGGAGGCAAACAGGTGCGCGCCCGGTGCCAGCCCGATAACGTCGCGCACTTGCCGCAGGTGATAGCCAAAGGTGCCAAAGGTGCCGCAGACCATGGCGTCGGCTTCGCCCCGGCGCAGCAGCATGGCGGCAATCAGCGTGGTGTCGCGGCGCAGCTTGGCGCGCGCCAGTTCGGGGGTGACACCGTGGCGGCTCATCAGCGCGCGGTATTCGTTCCAGGTTTCGCGATAGCGCTCGTCGCGTTCAGTGTTGACGAGGTCAAAATCTTGCCCCGCCACCAGCGTGATGCCCAGACGCTGGATGCGCCGTTCGATGACTTCCGGGCGCCCGACCAGAATCGGGCGCGCCAGCCCTTCGTCGATGACCGCGCGCGCGGCGTGCAGCACGCGCTCGTCCTCGCCTTCGGCGAAGATGACGCGCTTGTGTTCGGGCGCGATGGCTTTGGCGGCGCTGAACACCGGCTTCATGATGATGCTGGAATGGTTGACGAAGGTGGAAAGCTGTTCGACATAGGCGGCGAAGTCTTCGATGGGGCGCGTGGCCACGCCCGAATCCATCGCCGCTTTGGCGACCGCCGGGGCGATGCGCACAATCAGGCGCGGGTCGAAGGGTTTCGGGATGATGTATTCGGGGCCGAAAGAAAGTTCTTCGCCGCGATAGGCGGAGGCGACTTCGTCGTTTTGCCCGGCGCGGGCAAGCTCGGCAATGGCGGTGACACAGGCGAGCTTCATTTCTTCGGTGATGGTGGTCGCGCCCACATCCAGCGCGCCACGGAAAATGAAGGGGAAGCACAGCACGTTGTTGACCTGGTTGGGGTAGTCCGAACGTCCGGTGGCGACGATGCAATCAGGACGGGCGCGTTTGGCGTCTTCGGGGCGGATTTCCGGGTTCGGATTGGCGAGCGCGAAAATCAGCGGGCGCGCGGCCATCTTTTGCACCATTTCGGGTTTGAGCACGCCGGCAGAGGACAGGCCGAGGAACACGTCCGCGCCTTCGATGACGTCGGCCAGCGTGCGCGCGTCGGTTTTTTGCGCATAGCGCGCCTTGGTCGGCTCCATGTTCGGCTCGCGCCCTTCGTAGATGACGCCGCGCGAATCGCACACGTAGACGTTGCGCCGGTCAACACCCAAGGCGACCATCAGGTTCAGGCAGGCAATCGCCGCCGCGCCCGCGCCGGAGCAGACCAGTTTGACCTTGGAGATGTCTTTTTCCACGATGCGCAGCCCGTTGAGCAGCCCGGCGGCGGAGATGATGGCGGTGCCGTGCTGGTCGTCGTGAAAGACGGGGATTTTCATGCGCTCGCGCAGTTTTTCTTCGATGTAAAAACATTCCGGCGCCTTGATGTCTTCCAGATTGACGCCGCCCAGCGTGGGTTCGAGCGAGGCGATGATGTCGATG
>JAFZMK010000338.1 GCA_017553285.1 Rhodocyclaceae bacterium | reverse complement strand
CTCCTCGCGCCCCTGCTGCGCCTGCTCGTGCAACTGCACAAACAGCCGCCGCCACATGCCCGACGCTGGCAAACCGGCCAGACGGCGCGGCTGCCCTTCTTCCACCCACTCGCACAACAACGCCAGTTGCCGCAGCGAAAACAGCGCCAGCAACAGCAGCCCCGCCAGCGCCACCACCACGCCAGCGGCCACGCCCAGCAACGCGCCCAGCGCCACGCTGATGGCGGCGAGCACGCCAAGGGCAAACAACGCGCTCGCCCACGGGCGCACCGGCGGCAGTTTGCTCTGTTCCGTCATCTCACGATTCTCCTTCCCGCGCTGAAAAACGATAGCCCGCGCCGCGCACGGTCTGGATATGACGCGCGCCGCCGGAAGGTTCCAGCGCCGAGCGCAGGCGGCGGATGTGCACATCCACCGTGCGTTCTTCCACGAACACATGGTCGCCCCAGACCTGGTCGAGCAAGTGCGCGCGCGAGTGCACGCGCTCAGGGTGCGTCATCAAAAAATGCAACAGGCGAAACTCGGTCGGCCCGAGTGTGACCGCCTGCCCCGCCGCCTGCACGCGGTGCGTGGCGGCGTCCAGCGTCAAGACGCCCGCGCTCACCGTCTCCTGCGCCGCCAGCGGCGCGCCCCGGCGCAGCACCGCCTTGATGCGCGCGAGCAATTCGCGCGTGCTAAACGGCTTGGTGACGTAATCATCGGCGCATTCCAGCCCGCTCACGCGGTCTTCTTCCGTGCCGCGCGCGGTCAGCAGGATGATGGGCAACTGGCGCGTGCGCGCACGCGCGCGCAACTGGCGCGCAAATTCAATGCCGGATTGCCCCGGCAGCATCCAGTCCAGCAACAGCAAATCGGGCAGACGCGCATCCAGCGCGCGGCGCGCGGCGGGCACATCGGCGGCGCGCTCCACCGCAAAACCGGCGTGCAGCAAATTGACCGCGATCAGCTCCTGAATCGCCGCTTCGTCTTCCAGCACCAGAATCCGCGCCGCCATCGGCTTTTCCCGCCCGCCTACCAGGGCGCCGCGCAGCCCATCTGCGCCAGCACGTCCCGATGCGCTGCCAGTTCTTCCTCGCTGGCGCGAATCACCCGCACCGCGCAAGGTGCGGCGGCGACGAGCGGCTCATTGGGCAGCGCAATTTCGGGCGCGCCAAAATCCATGTCCAGACTATCCTGCCCGCGCGTCATCGCCAGATATACGTCCGCCAGAATGCGCGCATCGAGCAGCGCACCGTGCAATGTGCGGTGCGCGTGATTGATTTCATAACGTTCGCACAGCGCATCGAGCGAGGCGCGCTTGCCCGGGTGCATCTGGCGCGCCATCTTCAGCGTATCGACCACGGTGCAGATTTCTTCCAGCGGCGCCATTGAGCAGCGCGCCAGTTCCGCATTCAGGAATCCCACGTCAAACGGCGCGTTGTGAATCACCAACTCGGCGCCGCGCACGTAGTCCACAAAGCGTTCGGCCACCTCGGCGAATTTCGGCTTGTCGGCGAGAAACTCCGAACTCAGCCCGTGCACCCGCTCGGCATCGGCGGACATCAGCCGTTCCGGGTTCAGGTATTCGTGAAAATCGTTGCCGGTGAGCGTGCGGTTGACCATCTCCACACAACCAATTTCCACCACGCGCTCGCCCTTTGCCCATTCCAGCCCGGTGGTTTCCGTATCCAGCATTATCTGGCGCATCGTCGCTTTCCTGTGTCGTTTGTCGTGCAGCGCGCATTATCGCCCAGCCGCCCGCTTCCCGCCCGTCTGCGCGCAAAGAAAACGGGCACAACAAAACGCCCCGCAGGCTTGGCGTGCGGGGCGCGTGGTGGCAAAACGGGGCATTCAGGCGATGAAGACGGGGTCGCAAAACACCAGCGTGCCGTCTTTGCGCATCATGATGTTGTCGACGCTCAGAATGTCGGGCAGCACTTGATATTCTTCGATGAAGTCGGAGAGCGCGCTGAGCGCCTCATGCATGGTGTTGTCAATGGACAGCGGCTCTTTGAGCATGTGGTAGAAGGCGATGCGCCCCATGTTCATGCCCAGTTGGCTCCATTTCTGGCAGGCTTGCCAGTAGAACGAGGTCAGCCGGTGGGCAAGGTCGGCGGCGGGAGAGTGGTCGATCAGCGGGTAGAGCTTTTCCATTTCGATGAGGTGAAACGGAAAACCCGATTGCGCACGCCCAACCACGCCCAGATCAGCATAGACGATGGGGAAGTGAATGCCGCGCGGGCGGTCTTCGGCGGTGAGCAGAAAATAGTCTGCCGGCGAGCTGATGAGCTTGAGCACATGCTCGGGGTCATCCGCCTCAAAGACGGCGCTGTATTCACCGCGCCCGATTTCACGCCGCCCGTTCAGCAGCGGATGATCCGGCACCGGGTCCGGCAGGGTGATTTCGGGACGGTCGAAAAGAACAGACTCCGATACGTCGCCTTCAGGGCTGGATGCAGCGGTTTGCGCCATGATGCAATCCTCCTGTTCTGGCTTCAGAAACGAGGCTCGCACACATGCGCGCGCGCGAGCCTCGGTCTGCATCAAGCCATGATGTTATAACCCGCGTCCACAAAGTGGATGCCGCCGGTAATCAGACGCCCGGCGTCCGACACCAGGAAGGCGGCCAGCGTGCCGATGTCCGAAGGGGTGACCAGTTGGTGCATGGGCGAGCGTTCCACCGCCGCAGCCATCAGGCCATCGAAACCGGCAATACCGGAAGCGGCGCGGGTCATCAACGGCCCCGGAGAGATGGCGTTGACGCGG
>JAFZMK010000069.1 GCA_017553285.1 Rhodocyclaceae bacterium | reverse complement strand
TCAACTCCACCAGCGCCGGTGCAGCCAGATGAATGGGATTGCTGGCCAGATGCGGATAGGCAACATGCCCTTGCGTGCCAATCACCCGCAGCGTGGCAGAGAGCGAGCCGCGCCGCCCGTTCTTGATGGTGTCGCCCAGCGCGTTCTCGCAGGTGGGTTCGCCTACGATGCAGCAATCCAGATGCTCGCCGCGTGCGCGCAGGGTTTCAATAACATGCGTGGTGCCGTGCGTGGCGGCGCCTTCTTCGTCCGAGGTAATCAGCAGGGCAATGCTGCCGGGCAGGTTGGGGTTTGCCGCCAGCAGGGTTTCCACGGCGACGATGAAACAGGCGATGGACGACTTCATGTCCGCTGCGCCGCGCGCGTAGAGTTTGCCGTCTGCTTCCGTGGGGGAGAACGGCGCGAAGCGCCAAGATTCCAGCGGCCCGGGCGGGACGACATCGACGTGCCCGGCAAAGCACACCAGCGGGCGGGCGTTGCCGCGCTGCGCCCAGAGGTTGGCGGTGTCGCCCGCGTCCATGCGCTCGCACTGAAAGCCTAGCGGCGCCAGACGCGCGGCGAGGATGTCCAGACAGCCGCCGTCAGCGGGGGTGACCGATTCGCGCGCCAGCAGTTCGCGGGCGAGTGCCAGCGCGCTTGAGGCGGTGCCCATTATTGTTTTTGGTGGAATTCGGGCGCGTCGTCCGTCTTTTTGGCTTCGCCCAGATCAAACTCGTGGAACGAAACATCCGAGGCTTCGCCCGGGTCGTCGTCCTCGATTTCGGTGACCAGTTTGACCGGCTGGCCAGCGGCGTTGCTCACTTCGCGGGTGAATTCGTCGTTGTTGATAATCCATTGCAGGTTGGTGGGCGAATCGGCGTGGCTGAGCGCCTCTTCCAGCGTGATGATGTCCTGCTTGTAGAGGCGGAACAAATCCTGCTCGAAGGTTTGCGAGCCGCGCGCCGTGCTCTTTTCCATCGCTTCCTTGATTTCGGTCAGCCGCCCGCGCTGGATGAGTTCGGCGACGTGACGTTCGTTGTTGAGAATTTCAACGGCGGGCACGCGCGTGCCGTCCGGGCGCGAGACCAGCCGCTGCGAGATGATGCAGCGCAGCGAGGCGGACAGGTCAAGGTGAATCAGCGAGCGGCTTTCCATCGGGAAGAAGCTCATGATGCGCGAGAGCGCGTGGTGGGCGTTGTTGGCGTGCAGCGTGGAAAGACACAGGTGACCGGTCTGGGCGTAGGCCAGCGCCGCTTCCATGGAATCGCGGTCGCGAATCTCGCCAATCAGGATGCAGTCGGGCGCCTGACGCATGGCGTTGCGCAGGGCGTTGTTCCAGTCGCGCGTGTCGATGCCGATTTCGCGCTGGTTGACGATGGATTTTTTGTGTTTGAACAGATATTCGATGGGGTCTTCGACGGTGAGGATGTGGCCGCTGGCGTAGGTGTTGCGGTGATCCAGCATGGAAGCGAGCGTGGTCGATTTCCCCGAACCCGTCGCCCCGACGACCAGAATCAGGCCGCGACGCTTCATGACGTATTCGGCCAGCACGGGCGGCAGCCCCAGCGTGCTCAGCTCGGGAATGTGCCCCTGAATGAAGCGCACCACGCAGGCCATGGAGTCGCGCTGCCAGAAGAGGTTGATACGGAAGTTGCCGACGTCGGCAATGCCGTGCGAGAGGTTCAGTTCGCGGTCGCGCTCCAGCCTTGCCATTTGCTCGGGCGTAATCATCTCCTTGATGATTTCAAAGACCGTGGCGGGCGTCATGCGCTGCGAGTTGATGGGCAGCGTGCGTCCGTGAATCTTGATGTGAATCGGCGTGCCGGCGCTGATGAAGATGTCCGAGGCATTCTTTTCGGCCATCAGGAGGAAGAGCTTTTCAAAATACGGCTGCGAGCTGTTGGCGGATTGGGCTTCGGCAAGGTCAGTCATGGTGCGGTACTCCGGCAGAAAAAAAGGACGGAAAAAAGGGGCGCGGCATCAGTCGCCACGCAGCAGTTCGTTGATGGCAGTCTTGGCGCGAGTTTGCGCGTCGACCTTTTTGACGATGACGGCGCAATACAGGCTGTATTTGCCGTCCGCCGAGGGCAGGCTGCCGGGCACCACGACGGCACCGGAAGGCACGCGGCCATAGTGGATTTCGCCCGTTTCGCGGTCATAAATGCGGGTGCTGCGGCCAATATAGACGCCCATGGAGAGCACGGCGTTTTCTTCAATGACCACGCCTTCGACAATCTCGGAGCGCGCGCCGACAAAGACATTGTCTTCAATGATGACCGGTCCGGCCTGCAAGGGTTCGAGCACGCCGCCAATGCCGACGCCGCCCGAAAGATGCACGTTTTTGCCAATCTGCGCGCAGGAGCCAACCGTCGCCCAGGTGTCGACCATCGTGCCTTCATCAATATAGGCACCGATGTTGACGTAAGAGGGCATCAGTACGACGTTGCGGCCAATGAAGCTGCCCCGGCGGGCAGCCGCCGGCGGCACGACGCGAAAGCCGCCGCGTTCAAAATCTTCGGCGCTGTAGTTGGCGAATTTGGAAGGCACTTTGTCGAAATAGCGCAGATCGCCTGCCTGCATGGGTTCGTTGTTTTGCAGGCGGAAGGAAAGCAGCACGGCTTTTTTGATCCACTGATTGACCTGCCATTGGCCGTCTTTTTTCTCGGCCACGCGCAATTGGCCGCAATCGAGTTCGCCCAGCACGGCCTCGACGGCTTCGCGCACGCTGGCGGGCGCTTGCGCAGGCGAGAGCGCGGCGCGGTTTTCAAAAGCCTCTTCAATGGTTTGTTGCAGTGGATGCATGTTGTGGGTGTTCCTGTTTTGAAAAGAAAAAAGAATACGGTCAGGCGTTTTGGCGGGTTTGGCAAAATTGCGCGATGCGCTCGGCAGCTTCCACGCATTGCGCCACTTCCGCCACCAGCGAGATGCGCACGCGCCCCTGGCCGGGATTGCCCGTGGGCGTGTCGCGGGCGAGCAGGCTGCCGGGCAAAATGGTGACATTATAAGCCGCGTATAAATCGCGGGCGAAGGCGCGGTCGCAACCGGGCACGCCTGCCCACAGATAAAAGCCGGCGTCCGGCGCGCGCACATCCAGCCAGGGAGAGAGGATGGGAATGACCTGCGCGAACTTTTCCCGATACAGGCGGCGGTTTTCGATAACGTGTGCTTCGTCGCGCCAGGCGGCAATCGAGGCAGCCTGCGTGGTCGGACTCATGGCGCAGCCGTGGTAGGTGCGATAGCGCAAAAACTTGCGCAGAATTTCTGCATCCCCGGCAACAAAGCCTGAACGCAGCCCCGGCACGTTGGAGCGTTTGGAGAGGCTGGAAAACACCACCAGATTGCGAAAATCCGTGCGTCCGGCGCGCACTGCTGCCTGCAACGCGCCCAGCGGCGGGGCGTCTTCATCCGGGTAGATTTCGGAATAGCATTCGTCGGAGGCGATGACGAAGTCGTGGCGGTCTGCCAGCGCGAACAGGGTTTCCCATTCTTCCTGCGTAATCACGCGCCCGGTGGGGTTGTTGGGCGAGCAGGCGTAGAGCAGTTGCACGCGGTCGAGCTTTTTGGCGGACAACTCTGCCACCGGCATGGCATAGCCGTTTTCGGGCGTGAGATTGACAAACAGCGGCTGCGCGCCTGCCAGCAGGGCGGCACCTTCGTAGATTTGATAGAACGGATTGGGGCACAGCACGCGCGCATCCGGCTGCTGGCCATCAATGACGCACTGGGCGAAGGCAAACAGCGCTTCGCGCGAACCATTGACCGGCAGAATCTGGCTGGCCGAGTCCAGTTCGACGCCGTAGCGCTGGCGCAGCCACAGGGCAATGGCGCAGCGCAATTCCAGCGTGCCGGAAGTGGTGGGGTAAATCGCCAGCCCTTCGAGATGACCCACCAGCGCTTCACGCACGCACTCGGGCGTGGCGTGTTGCGGCTCGCCAATCGAAAGACGGATGGACGGCAGCGTGCTGGTCGCCCCGGCGCTGTCGAGCAGCGCGGCGAGTTTCTCGAACGGGTAGGGTTGCGTCAGTTCCAGTCTGGGGTTCATGGCGTGGCCTCCGTGCCCTCGGCGGGCGGTTCGGTTTCTTGCGCGGGCGCATCGGGCAGCGCGTCGTCTTGCGGGATGGGCGCGCCGGAAAGGTGTACGTCCTCGTCGACCAGCGGTGGTTGCCATTGCGCCGTGGCGGCAACGCAGTCGCGCACCAGATTCGGGCCGCGAAACACCAGCCCGCTGTAAATCTGCACCAAAGATGCACCGGCTTCGAGCTTGGCGCGCGCGTCTTCGCCGCTCATGATGCCGCCGGCGGCGATGATGGGCACTTCGCCGCCCAGCAGCGCGGCAAACTGGCGCACGATGTCGGTCGAAAGTTCAAACAGCGGCGCGCCAGAAAGCCCGCCTTGCTGCTCGGCACCTTCTTCGCCTACGACCATGCCGCGCGAGATGGTGGTGTTGGTGGCAATCAGCGCATCAATGCGGTGGCGGCGCACGGCGTCTGCAATGCCTTGCACTTGCAGCGGTTTCAAATCGGGGGCGATTTTCAGCGCCAGCGGCACGCGCCGCCCGTGGCGGTCTGCCAATTCTTCGCGGCGCAGCAGCAGCGCGGAAAGCAGCGTTTCCAGCGCTTCATCGCTTTGCAGCGTGCGCAGGTTTTCGGTGTTCGGCGAGGAGATATTCACCGTGATGTAACTGGCGCGGGAATAGACGGCCTCCATCGCCAGCAGATAATCGCCGGTGGCCGCCTCGATGGGCGTGTCGAAATTCTTGCCGATGTTGATGCCGAGGATGCCGTCATAGCGCGCGGCGCGGCAGTTGGCGAGCAGTTTTTCTACGCCCTCGTTATTGAAGCCCATGCGGTTGATGATGGCTTCTTTTTGCGGCAGGCGGAACATGCGCGGGCGCGGGTTGCCCGGCTGCGGGCGCGGCGTGACCGTGCCGATTTCCAGAAAACCAAAGCCCCAGCGCGCCAGCGCGTCGATGACTTCGCCGTTTTTATCCAGCCCGGCGGCCAGCCCGACGCGGTTGGGAAAGCGCAAGCCCATTACCGTGACCGGCTGCGGCGCGGGGCTGACCGGCGCGGGCGCGGGCAGAAAGTCGCCAAACAGGTTCAGCAGACGCAGGGAAAGCCGGTGAGCCGTTTCGGCATCCAGCGAAAAGAGCAGGGGACGAATCAGGTGGTAAGGCATAGCGGGGGCGTGTCGTGCCAGCGGTGGGCATAAAAGTATTGCAGGGCGGAAAAGCGATTTTTGTACGCCATCTTCGGACAGTTGGCAATCCAGTAGCCGAGATACAGATAGGGCAGACCAAGCTGCTGGCACAGCGCAATCTGGCGCAAAATCGCCCAGGTGCCCAGACTGTCTTGCGCCCGGTCAGGGTCAAAAAAGGTGTAGACGGCAGAAAGACCGCTGTCTGCCACGTCCATCAGACTTGCCAGACGCAGCGTGCCGTCTTGCGCGCGCGCTTCAAACAGGCGGCTGTCGGTGCAGGTATCCCGGATGAACTGCGCGTATTGCGCCGGGCTGTCCTGGTCCATGCCGCCGTCCGGATGACGGGCGCGCTGATAGCGCAAAAACAGCGCGTATTGTTCGTCACCGGGTTGGCGCGAGACTTCGCGCCAGTCCAGATGCGCGTTGCGCGCGACAATGCGCCGCTGCGTGCGGCTGGGCACAAAGCGCGCCACCGCCACGCGCACCGGCACGCAGGCGCGGCAATCGTGGCACCAGGGGCGGTAGATGAACGGACCGCTGCGGCGAAAGCCGTGGTCGAGCAATTGCGCGTGCAGCGCGGTAGAGACCGGCCCGTGCAAGGCAATGACCTGCGAGCGCGCCCGCCGCCCCGGCAAATACGAACACGGGTGCGGCGCGGTGGCGTACAACGGCAGGAAGGGGGAAGCGGGCGTGTGCAGCATGGTTCTGGCGCGCATCATACCGCGTCAATGTGCCGCTCGAGCAAAGCGGCAAACTGCGCGCGGGCAATTTCGTGCGCCCCCAGCGAGACCAGATGCTCGGTGCGCACCTGACAATCAATCAACACAATGCCCTCGGCGCGCGCGTACTCCACCAACTGCGCCAGCGCCGCCTTCGAGGCGTTGCTGACATGGCTGAACATGGACTCGCCGAAAAACACCTTGCCCAACCGCATTCCATACAGCCCGCCCACCAGCCGCCCGTCCTGCCACGCCTCAAAACTATGCGCCACGCCCAGCGCGTGCATGTGCCGGTATGCCGCCTGCATCTCGGGCGTAATCCACGTGCCATCCTGCCCCGGGCGCGGTGTTTGCGCGCAATGCGCGATGACCTGATCAAACGCCGTGTTATGCCGCAGCGAAAACACGCCCTGACGCAGCACGCGGGCAAGCGAACGGTGACAGCGAAATTCTTCCGGCAACAGCACCAGACGCGGGTCTGGCGACCACCACAAAATCGGCTGCCCGGGCGAAAACCACGGAAAAATCCCGCGCCGATACGCCGCCAGCAACCACGGCGCCGAAAGCGCCCCGCCCGCAGCCAGCAACCCATCGGCACCGTCCGCGCGGGTCAGCGCCGCATCCAGCGGCGGAAATGCCGGTTCATCATGCGGGTCCAGCCAGGTGAGCGCGCTCATCGTCCCCCCGTGTTCTGGCGTTGTGCAATCTGGCGCATCGTTTGTCGTTTCCCCGGTTCGTGTCACGCAAACGCGCATTATCGCCGCTTTAACGCGCGGCGGTTGCGGCGGATACGCCCCCGCTCCAAAGGGCTGCGACGTGGGGGGGGGCGCCCCCCTTGGGGGGGACGGAGGCGAAAGGCAAAGCAACGCTTTGCCCGCCGGAGTCGGAAGCCGCTTTAGCGGCGACGTGGAAGAGAGTGACAGCCGCAAAGCGGCTGGCGCGAACGTGGGGGGCAATAAGCCCGCCGCCGAGCCACCCGGGAGCGCGGACATCTTGTCCGCACGTAGCGGGCGAGCCGCCCGCGCTCCCGGTTATCAGGACGTGCACGGCATCCACATTCCGCAGCTCGGCACACAAGGCCGCGCCGGCCCCTTGCGCGTCTCTGAAATCATCGCCGCCGTGCGTTATCTACATGCTGTGGACGCCGTCCATTCCTCGGAAAAATGCACCGATGCGGATCGGCTCCTAATCGTGCTCGACGGCCTGCCGCGCCTGCTCGCTGCGCTCTCTGGCGTGCATGAATACATCTGGGATGGCGCGACGATTGATGACGCGATAGAGGCCGCCACGCAATATTTCCAGACCCGTTTCAAGGACACCGACATCTGCGCCGAACTCGACCGCCTCGAAGACACCCTAAACGACATGGTCGACCGCCTGGCTGCGTGCAGGGAGTGGCTTGGTTAACGACCGCCCAGAATGAACAGTGCAAGCAGGAGAATTGGCAACCCCCAAAAAGCAAGCAGCGCCGCACCAGTAATAGTTATGTAAATCGCAGCCCATATCGCGCCTGCCACGCTCGGAAAAATGTTTAAGACGCCAATAATGACAACCACGCCGAGAGCGATGCAATCTTCCCGCCTGACCGTCAGGAAGGGTACGCGCTCTTTATGATTCTTCACTGTTTCCATGATC
>JAFZMK010000337.1 GCA_017553285.1 Rhodocyclaceae bacterium | reverse complement strand
CCATGGCCACCTGCGTGATTGGTTTTACCGAAGAACGCGACCGCGATTTCTGGCACACCTTCCGCCACCTGCGCCGCTACGACCCCGACCAGATTCAGTTGCTCTACGCCACGCCGCACCGCTGGACGCCGTTCTATCAAACCGTCGCGCACCGCAAAATCATCCAGACCGACTTGCGCCGTTGGGACTACAAACATCAGGTGCTGGAAAACCCCGGTGTGCCCGCCTGGCGCACCTTCCTCTGGTTCAAGCTCATCGAACTGGGAATGCAGTTGCGCCCCGCCGCCGTGCGCCGCCTGTTTCATCCGGACGCCGATTTTCGCCACGCAATGCGCTGGTATACCCGCGTGGGACGCCGCGTATGGTTTCACGAAGTGGCGGAATTTCTGTTCCGCACCCGTTTGCTGAAAGCGGGCATCGTGCTGCGCGAGTTTCTCGGTCACTCGCTGGCGCATCGTGAATACGTGCTCGCCAAAGCGCCCCGCCCCAAAGCCGCCGCCCGCCCGCAAGCCGAACCGCGCCACAAGAAAGCCGCCTGAGACGGCGCGCAGGCACGGGCAAGGGTGTGCAATCAGGTATGATTTCGCCTTTTGCGCCGCTCCTCGCGCGGCGTTCCCGCAACCGCACCATTCTCCCGCATTCCCATGTCCCGCCAGATTCTCGTCACCAACGCCCTGCCCTACGCCAATGGCGATATTCACCTCGGCCACCTCGTCGGCTATCTGCAAGCTGATATCTGGGTGCGCTTCCAGCGCATGACGGGTGCCACGGTGCATTACGTCTGCGCCGACGACACCCACGGCACGCCCGTGATGCTGCGCGCGCAAAAAGAAGGCATCCCGCCCGAGGCGCTGATTGCCCGCGTGCACGGCGAACACCTGCGCGACTTCACCGATTTCGGCATCGCCTTTGACCACTACCACAGCACCCACAGCCCGGAAAACCGCGCCTATGCTGAAGCCATCTACACCCGCCTGAAAGAAGCCGGTTTCATCGCCAGCCGCAGCATTGAACAGTTCTACGACCCGCAGCGGGAAATGTTCCTGCCCGACCGCTTCATCAAGGGCGAATGCCCCAAATGCGGCGCGGATGACCAATACGGCGACAACTGCGAAGCCTGCGGTGCCGCCTACACGCCCACCGAGCTGAAAAACCCGCGCTCCGCCGTCTCGGGTGCCACGCCGGTGATGAAATCTTCCGAGCATTTCTTTTTCCGCCTCTCGGACGAGCGCGCAGTGGCCTTTTTGCGCGAATGGACGCGCGGCACCAACGCCCACGGCCAGCCGCGCCTGCAAACCGAAGCCGCCAACAAAATGCAGGAATGGCTCGGCAAGGAAGGCGAAAACAAACTTTCCGACTGGGATATTTCACGCGACGCGCCCTATTTCGGCTTTGAAATTCCGGATGCGCCCGGCAAATATTTCTACGTCTGGCTCGATGCGCCGATTGGCTACCTCGCCAGCTTCCGCCATCTGGCAGAAAAACGCGGCGACATCTGCGT
>JAFZMK010000068.1 GCA_017553285.1 Rhodocyclaceae bacterium | reverse complement strand
TTTGTTGCCAATATTCTGCTGTGGAAAGAGGCGGGGTATTTCGATACGGCTTCCGAACTGAAACCGCTGCTGCATCTGTGGAGTTTGGGCATTGAGGAGCAGTTCTATCTGCTTTGGCCGCTGGTGCTGTGGCTGGTGTGGAAAAAGAAATTCAATCCTCTCACAGTCATCGCGCTGCTGCTGGCGGCGTCGTTTGCCGCCAATCTGTACCGCATCGGGCGCGCACCTACGGCAGTTTTTTATTCGCCGCACACCCGTTTCTGGGAACTGCTCGCTGGTAGCTTGCTGGCGTGGCTGGTCTTGCATCGGGGTTGTGTGGCGGAGACCTTGCGCCAGAAGTGCGACCGCTGGCTGGCGCGCATCATGTACCGCGAGGCGCCTGCCAACGATGGGCGCACGCTGGAGAATGTGCTCTCTTTCGTCGGCTTCGTGCTGCTGACAGTCAGTTTCTGGAAAATCACCAAGGCCACCGTTTTCCCCGGGGCGTGGGCGGCAGTTCCTGTGGCGGGGGCGTTTTGCGTCATCGCCGCAGGCGCACAGGCGTACTGGAACCGCGTGCTGCTCGCTAACCGCGTGGCGGTGTTCTTTGGTCTCATCAGCTTTCCGCTCTATCTGTGGCACTGGCCGCTGCTGGCCTTTGCCCGCATCATCGAAGGCGGCACGCCCGCGCGTAGCGTGCGCATCGTTGCGGTGCTAACGGCGATTGTGCTGGCAACGCTGACCTGGCGCTTCATCGAGCGCCCGCTGCGCTTTGGCGGCAACGGCAAGGCGAAAACCATTGCGTTGGCGGTGACGGTTGCCATCCTTGGCTGTGCCGGTTATATCACCTACCGCATGGGCGGACTGCCTGAGCGCGCCGCCAATCTGTCGCGTCTGATGGCCAGCCAACAAGGTAGATATGGCTATGACGACAAGCATGATGGTTTTTGCAAGCAGCGTTTTTTTACCGACGATTTTCAGGCGGAATTTTGCCGCCTCACGCCCAATCAACCCGACCCCACTATCGTGCTGATTGGAGATTCCCATGCATGGCATCTTTTCCCTGGTCTGGACAAACTCGCGCAGCAACACGGCGCAGGCGTCCTGTCGCTTGGAAATGGCGGATGCGCTGCCCACCTCGGCTTCCTATGGGAAAGTCGGATACAAAGATTTGGTGACCTGGAAGCGAACATGTGTGCGCTAAGCACCGGCAAGGCGCTGGAACTGACGCTGAACAACCCCTCCGTCAAAACGGTGATCTTCGCCCAGATCCCTGTCTACTGGCCAAGTCCAAGAGCCCGTTTCCTCTCCAACCCGCCTGCCGAGCATAACGACGCCGCTTACACGCGCTATATACAGGACAACCTGCGCCGCACCTTCTCTGCCCTGCTCGCCCAAGGCAAGCACATCGTCTACGTGGTCAACGACACGAACTTTTCGTTCCACCCGAAAGAGTGCTTCGCCCGCCGCTTCCGCTCTCCCAAGCGCGCCGTTTGCGCCGAACCGCGCGAGGAGTGGCTAACCCACGGCGATGCGCGGCTGCGGGCAGCCATCGACGGCGTGCTCGCTGAATTTCCACAAGTGCGGCGCTTCGACCTGGCTTCCGCAATCTGCGATGAAGAACGCTGCTGGGCGATGAAAGACGGTAAGCTACTCTACCGCGACAACAGCCATCTTTCCGCCAACGGCTCCGAACTGGTCGCGGAAAAACTCTGGCAAGAAATGGTGATTCACTAACGCCCGCGCCCTCTGCGGCGGCTTTTCTTCGCCCGACAACAAAAGGGCGGGCAAGCGCCGTATAATCAACCGCCCGCCCGTCATACTCCCTTTGCCAGGGCGGTCTTCCTTCAACCATCCTGCCGGGTAGCACATCATGAAACGACTTGCCTTCGCCCTGATTTCCCTCAGCCTGATGACCCTTCCCGCCCACGCAGCCGTTTTCAAATGCACCGCCAAAAACGGGCGCATCGTCTACACCAACGACCGGGATGCAGGCAAAAACTGCACCCCGGTCTCGACCGAGCAAAACCTCTCCACCATCCCCGCCTTCCGTGGCGGGCGCAGCGGTGGCGGCGGTTCGGTTTCCTCGCCTTCCAGTTTCCCGCGCGTCTCCGGCGAAGAGCAGCGCGTGCGC
>JAFZMK010000336.1 GCA_017553285.1 Rhodocyclaceae bacterium | reverse complement strand
ATAGGCCGGGTGTAGAAGTGTGGCAACACATGCAGCTAACCGGTACTAATTGCTCGTGAGGCTTGATCCTATAACCTTGTGTCCCAAGGCAATCACTCACCCATCACACACACCTTTACCCGCGCCTTCCCGCTTGTCCCCGTTTCAAGTCTGACGACCATAGCCTTCTGGCCCCACCCCTTCCCATCCCGAACAGGACCGTGAAACAGAAGCACGCCGATGATAGTGCGGATACCCGTGTGAAAGTAGGTCATCGTCAGACTACCCCTCAAACAAAAGCCCCCTCGCCAACAGGCAAGGGGGCTTTGGTTTTGTTGTAGCCTTGCGTAGAATTTTCACTCAGCTTTGTGCGCTGCTGGCGGGAAGCTGGTCAGCAGGTCAAAATGGCGGTTATGGCACTCAACGAACAAGATACGCGCTTTCATCTCATTGATCCGGTGTTGCGCCGAAAAGGGTATGACGACCCGCAGCGCATCCGCCTGGAAATGCCTGCGCCGGTGGAGGCTACCGGGTTCAAGGGGCGTCGCGGCAAACACCCCGGGCGGGCGGATTACCTGCTTTGCGTACAGGTGGGCGAAATGCCCCGTCCGCTGCCTGTTGCCGTGCTGGAAGCCAAGCGGGAGGACGAAGACCCGCTCAAAGGCATGGAGCAGGCCAAAGGCTACGCGGAGTGCGCGCGTTTTGACGTGCAGTACGTGTTTGCCACCAACGGCCACAAGTATGGCGAGTTCGACAAGCCCAGCGGCATCCAGAGCGGCCCGTTTCCGCTGGAAAATTTCCCGCCGCACGCCGAACTGTGCGCGCGCTACGCGAAAGACAAGGGCATAGACCTCACCGCCCCCGAAGCCGCTCCCCTCTTTCAGCCCGACAGCCCCGCTTGGAACCGCTGCCGCTACTATCAGGATGCCGCCATTCGCGCCGCGCTTGAAAAAATCATCCGCGAACGGCAGGCAGACCGCCCCCCGCGCGTACTGCTCACGCTCGCCACCGGTGCGGGCAAGACCATTATCGCCGCCAATCTACTCTGGCGCATGTCGCAAGCCGGGCTGCTTTCCAAACCCGCGCTGTTTTTGTGCGACCGCGACGAACTGCGCGAACAGGCATACGACAAGCTCAGCGCCGCCTTTGGCGGCAACGCCCGTATTGTAAAGACCGAGCGTGGGCGCAATGCCGCCGCCAATGCCCGCATTCACATCGCCACCTATCAGACACTGGGCATCGACGAGAGCGGCGACGCCAGTTTCCTCACCGAGCACTACCCTGAAAACGCCTTCAGCGTCATCATCATCGACGAATGCCACCGTTCCGCCTGGGGCAAATGGTCGCAGGCGCTCACCCGCAACCCAAACGCCATTCACATCGGGTTGACCGCCACCCCGCGCAAACTCAAAGAACCCAAGCGCGGCAAAAAAACCGAGGAACAGCAGCAGGACGAAGCCATCACCGCGCACAACGTCGCATACTTTGGCGAACCCGTCTACGAATACTCGCTGGCGCAAGCGCAGGCAGACGGCTACCTCGCCGCCTGCGAAATCGTCAGGCGCAAGGCGGACATCGACGCCCGCGTGTTCACCCGCGAGGAAATCCTCGCCGCCGGTGTGAAAGACATCAAAACCGGCCGCCCGCTCACAGCGGAAGACCTGACCAAAGCCCAATACACCGGCAAGGACTTTGACGACGAACTCTTCATCGACCTGCGCGCGCCCGCCATGTGCGAAGACCTCTTCCGGCTCCTGTGCGAAAACGGCGGGCCGGAGCAAAAAGTCATCATCTTCTGCACCCGCGACCTGCACGCCGACCGCGTGGCCATGTACATGAACAACCTCTACGCCCGCTGGTGCCAGGAAAACGGCAGGCCCCGCAAGGACGACTACGCCTTCAAATGCACGGCGGCGGGCGGCGCGGACAAGATCGACATCATGCGCGGCAGCGGCGAGCGCGCCTTCATCGCCTGCACGGTCGATTTGCTGGAAGCGGGCGTGGACATCGAGCGCCTGAACGCCGTGGTGTTTTTTCGCTACCTGCAATCGCCCATCAAGTTCTACCAAATGCTTGGGCGCGGCACCCGCATTCACGAGCCAACGCAAAAATACAAATTCTGGCTCTACGACTACACCGGCGTCATCGACCTCTTTGGCGCGGACTTCATCACCGAGCCGCCCCGACCGGGCGGCGGGAAAGGCGGCGGCAGCAGCGAAGGCCCTGACGACCCCGAAGAACCCGAAGATTCCCCGCCCGTCCCCGTCATCGGCGGGCAAACCGTCATCATCAACGCGCAGGGCCGCTTCATTCTCGTCGGCGCGAACAGGCCGATTCCGGTGGAGGAATACCGGCGCGACATCATCGCCCGCGTCCTCTCCGAAGCGCGCGACCTCGCCGATTTCCGCGCCTTGTGGGTGGAGCAGAAAGAACGTCGTCAACTCATCGACCACCTGCTTGGCAGCCAGCTCATCCCCGAAGTCATCCGCACCGCCGACGCCATGGACGACTTTGACCTCTACGACTTCTTCGGCCACCACGCCTACCGCGCTCGCGCCCTCACCCGCCGTCAGCGTGGCGAAGAATACCTGCGCGTCCACGCCCCCTGGTTTGCGGAAATGGACGCGCACGCCGCCATCGTCCTGCGCGGTCTGGGGCATCAATTCATCCACGGCGGCACCGACCTGCTGGAAGGCACTATTCTCTTTGGCGTACCCGAAATTAGAGACGCCGGCGGTCTGGCCGCCCTGAGCGCACTCGGCACACCCGCGCAGGTCATCCGCGACGCAAAAATGAGGTTGTTTGCGGTATGAAGCTCATCCCTTTACGCGAGCTGGTGCAAACAACCAGCGGCGGTACACCTTCACGCGGGAACAAAGCGTTTTATGGTGGGGATATTCCGTGGCTAAAATCCGGAGAATTGCCCGACGGTGAAATACATTCCGCAGAAGAAACCATCACGCCATTGGGCTTGGAGAACTCAAGCGCAAAACTGCTGCCTGCCGGAACATTGCTCATCGCCATGTATGGAGCAACAGTTGGAAAACTTGGAATCCTCACTTTCCAAGCGGCAACAAACCAAGCTGTATGTGCAATCACGCCTAGCGAACAACTTGACCGCGACTACACTTTCTACTGGTTGCTTGGAATCAGAAATCGCTTAATTGAAACCAGCTTTGGTGGCGCACAGCCAAACATCAGCCAAACCGTCATTCGCAATCTGGAAATTCCGTGGGTTCCTGTTCCCGAACAACGCCGCATCGCCGCCCGCCTGAAAGCGCAGCTTGTCGAAGTGGACTCCGCACGGCAGGCAGTGCAGGCAGGCTTGCGCGACGCCGACACACTGCGCCAGCGCCTGCTGCACCACGCCTTTGACGCCTTGGCTGATGCGCCGTCGGTTCCGCTTCGTGACGCTGCTGATATTGTGGCTGGAATTACTTTGGGGCGCAAAACAAAAGAAACCGAGCTGATAAATGTTCCCTATATGCGTGTTGCCAATGTCAAGGATGGCGAGCTTGATACTTCCGACATGAAAACCGTCTTGGCAACCAAGCGGGAAATTGAAAAATTGACACTGCGCGATGGTGATTTATTGCTGACCGAAGGCGGCGACCCTGACAAATTGGGGCGCGGTGCATGCTGGCGTAATCAGCTCCCCCTTTGCATCCACCAAAATCACATTTTCCGTGTACGCCTGCCAAGTGACATCTATGACCCCGATTTTGTTTCCTTTCAGGTAGGCTCGCCATACGGCAAAGCCTATTTCTTCGCGCACGCCAAAAAAACCACAGGCATTGCAACGATTAACCAGGGTGTTCTTGGTGCCTTTCCATTGCTCTCCCCTCCGCTTGCCGAACAACGCCGCATCGCCGCCGCCCTGAAAGCACAGCTTGCCGAAGCCGACACCCTGCGCACCGCGCTGCAAAACCAGCAGCGCGACCTAGAGGCGCTGCCGCAACGCATCCTCGCCCAAGCCTTCGACGGGTCGATGGCGTTGCTAAGTTAAACACAAAACGCTGTGCTTAACCTTGAATCAAGGGAAAAGATTTTTTATATTAACGCGCTATGCCATGTGGTTAAGAGCGGGTCGACACGTTCGACAACGATTCAGGCACTGTCCGGCAAGCGCCGGGCAGCGTATGCCGGAATTAAGCACAGGTTTCCATGCTTAACCTTGAATTTCTATGAAAGACGTTTCATATCAACAAGTTGAAGAACATCTTAAGCGCTTGAACCCGTGGTGGCGGGACGGGCGCATGGACGAGGCTACCTTGACCTTGCGCCCCCGCGCCTATCTGGAAGCTGTGCGTGCGCTGCTGCTGGAACCCAAGTTGCGCCGTGCCGTGGTGCTGCTGGGACCGCGCCGGGTGGGTAAAACCATCCTGATCCGCCACCTGATCGCCGACTTGCTGACAAGCGGCTTGCCGCCGCAACGCATTGCGTATGTGGAGATGGATCATCCCCTGCTGCATGGGCGGTCACTGGAGACGTTGATCTGGCAGATCGAGGCAGTCGCCACCGGCGGAGACGGACCGCGCTATCTGTTTTTTGACGAAATCCAGTCGCACAAGGACTGGGAAAAGCACCTCAAGCCGCTGGTTGATCACCGCCCGGATTTGCGCATTCTGGTGTCCGGCTCAGCGGCTGCGGCGCTCAAGCGCCAGAGTACCGAATCCGGCGCAGGACGCTTTACCGATTTCCTGCTGCCGCCGCTGACGTTTTCCGAGTATCTGGATTTGCGCGGTGAAGATGGTTCGCAGCCGATTCGCGTGGAGGCGCCCGGCATCTACGCGCTGGAAGACATCTCGCGCCTGAATGCGCAGTTTGTGGAGTACGTCAACTATGGCGGATACCCGGAATTGGCGTTGACCCCGGCGGTGCGCGCCAATCCGGAGCGCTTTGTCAAATCCGACATTGTGGACAAAGTGCTGTTGCGCGATCTGCCGCAGTTGTACGGCATCAAGGATATTCAGGAACTCAACGCGCTGTTCACGCTACTCGCATTCAACACCGCCGAGGAAGTCTCGTTCGAGCAGTTGTCCCAACGCAGCGGCGTGGGTAAGCAGACCATCCAGAAATATATCGAATACCTAGAAGCGGCCTTCCTGCTCAAGCGTGTTTTTCGCGTCGATCAGGATGGCAAACGCTATCAGCGTGAGCGCAATTTCAAGGTGTTTTTGACCAATTCAGCCATGTACACCGGGCTGTTCGGCGCAAAAGCGGCGGATGACGACGGGTTCGGCCATCTGGTCGAAACGGCCTTGTTCGCACAACGCTTTCACGAGGATGCCCATCTCAATTATGCCCGTTGGGGCGGTGACGATTGCGAGGTGGATTTGATTGAATCGCGGTCGCTCAAGCCAATCGCTGCGCTGGAAATCAAATGGAGCGACAGATATGCGGATAGACCCGAATCGCTCAAAGGTTTGATGAAGTTTGCGCGTCTCAACCGCTTGCCCCAAGTTTGGGCCACAACCCGCAACCGCATTTCGCAACAGGATAAGGACGGCTGTGTAGTGCGGCAATGGCCTGCCGCCGCTCTCGCTTTCCATTACGGGGTGCGGGCAGTGCAAGGGCGCTTGGCCGACTTTGACGCGCAGATCAAGGAGATTGCCGCATGAGCGCCGACGCTAGGAGCCGCACAGCGAAGACCCCCAAAGCCATCGCCAGCACGCAATCCCTCTCCGCCTTCGTCAAGAGCGTGTGCGACATCATGCGCCGTTCCAACTGCGCGAGCGCCCTGCAATACGTGCCGGAGCTGACCTGGATTCTGTTCCTGCGCATTCTGGACGCGCAGGAGACGTGCGAAGCGGCGCAGGCCGAGGCGTTGGGCGCGGATTTCTCGCCCGCGCTGCATAGCCCCTACCGCTGGCAGGATTGGGCCGCGCCCTGGTCGGACAAGGCCGATCACCCGAAAACGACGGACGGCAAGGCGCAAGGCTGGAAACGGCAGGAGTTGTTCGCCGCGGGCGACGGCAAGCTGTTCGACTTCATCAACAAGGAATTGCTTCCCGCCCTTCATGCGCTGGACGTGGATCCGATCACCAATCTGCCCAACCCGGCGGCAAGCCCGAAGCAGCGCATCATCGGCCGCATCATGACGGCGGTCGAGCGAGCGCGCGTGGACAGCGAGGCGAATCTGCGCGACATCCTCGACCGCGTGCACGAAATCAGCATCGACCATATCGACGACCGGCACTTTTTCACCCTCTCGCAGGTGTATGAGGATTTGCTGCTGAAAATGGGCGAGAAAAACTCCGACGGCGGCCAGTTCTTTACCCCGCGCGAGGTGATTCGCGCCATGGTGCACACGGTGAATCCGCGCCTTGGGCAATCGGTGTATGACCCGTGCTGCGGCACGGGCGGCTTTCTGGCCGTGGCCTACGAGCACATGGCGCGCTCGCTGGGCAATGCGCCCGCAGCTGCGGATATTGAGCGCCTCAAGCGCGACACCTTTTTCGGGCGCGAAAAGGAAAATCTCGTCTTTCCCATCGCGCTGGCCAACCTTGTGCTGCACGGCATCGACCAGCCCAACCTGTGGCACGGCAATTCGCTCACGGGGCGTGTCACCTACGAGGGGCTGTTCCGCCACGAGGGACCGTTCGACATCATCCTCACCAATCCGCCCTTCGGCGGCAAGGAGGGGCGCGACGCGCAGCAAAACTTCGCCTTCGCAACCAGCGCCACGCAGGTGCTGTTTGTGCAAAAAATTTTGGATGAGTTAAAGGTCGGTGGCACCTGCGCCATTGTGCTGGACGAAGGGCTGCTGTTTCGCACCAACGAGAGCGCCTTTGTAGAAACCAAGCGTAAGCTCACTGATGAATGCGACTTGTGGGCCATCGTCAGCTTGCCGGGCGGGGTGTTTTCCACGGCGGGCGCGGGCGTGAAGACCAATTTGCTCTTTTTCACCAAGGGCAAAAAAACCGAGCGCATCTGGTACTACGACCTGTCGTGGGTGAAGGTGGGCAAGAAAACCCCGCTGACGCTGGCGCACTTCGGCTTCGGCAAGGACGGCGAAGCGCTGGACGCCGCCGCCCTGCCCGCCGCCCTCACCGCCGATTGGCAGGCCGATGAAGCGAACGCCGGCAAACCCTTCCCTAGCTACGCCCGCCTGCTGCCGCTGCGCGGCACGTCAGAAGGCGAAAGCCGCTATTCTTGGACGCTGGATTTTGCCGCCCGCCGCGCCAAGGCGCGCGAGGAAATGCAGCCGCTGAAAGATCAGGTTGAAAGCATCAAGGAAACGGTGGCGGGTCTGAAAGAACGCCTCAAGCGGCTGAAAAAAGAGAAGGCCGACGGGAAACAGATTGAGGCGTTGGAGGCGGATATTCGCGAACGGGAAAAGGCAGCCCGCGACCTGGAGGCCGAAGCCGCCGCCATTGAAGCCGCCGTCTACGACTTGAAAGCCGTCAATCCCAACGCGCTGGAAGCTGCCGATGAACGCTCGCCGGATGAAATCATCCAGAGCATTACCGCGCATGGACGCATCGCCGCCGATGCGCTCGCGCGCCTTGCGGAACTGCTGACGGCAGCGTAAACGAGCGCGCAAAAGCGGGGCTTGTGTCTGGGGTGGTTAAAAATATGCACTGGCACGCTGCGCGATGCCGTACAATGCGCCCTCTTTTCATCTGACACAGGAGAATGAACATGTTGAAAAATCTGCGCGCTCTGTTTCTGGCGTTGATGGTGGCGGTGGTGCCTGTGGGGGCGATGGCGGCGAAGAAGGCGGAGGCGGTGCAGGCGGAAGCGGCGGCGCAGACTGCTGTGGTCGACATCAATACCGCCACGGAAGCGGAACTGGCGACGCTGACGAACATTGGCGAGGCCAAGGCGCGCGAGATTGTGGCGTATCGCAAGGCCAACGGGCCGTTTGCTTCGGTGGAAGATTTGGCGAAGGTGAAAGGCATTGGCGCGGCGACCATCGAAAAAAACCGCGCGCGTTTGACGGTGAGCGCGGCGCAGGGCAAGAAGAAGTAAGCGGCACGCTATCCGCACAACAAAGCAAAAGGGACGCGCGGGCGTCCCTTTTTGTTTGCTGTCGCGGGAAGGTGGAAAATGCCGCGCAGTATTCGCCCTGTCTGGCGCGCGATGTGTCGCGTCCGCCCTGCGCTTGCTGGCGTGGCAGTGCAGTTAAGTAAAGTATTCTTTGCTTAACCAGAAAATACGCAAAAAGTGATTGTATATCAACGTTATGAAACATGTTATTAAGTGTGCGTTCGTGTCTTAAGGGGTTGTTTTGGGGTGTGTGGTAGAATTAAGCGCATGATTCAGTGCTTAAGTATGGTTATCAGTGAAAGACGTTTCAAATCAACAAGTAGCAGAGCATCTTAAGCGCCTGAACCCGTGGTGGCAAGACGGCTGCGCGGACAAGGGCACTCAGGCGCTGCGCCCGCGCGCGTACATCGGGGCGGTGCGCGCGCTGCTGCTGGCGCCTGAATTGCGCCGCGCCGTGGTGCTGCTGGGGCCGCGCAGGGTGGGCAAAACCATCTTGATACACCATCTGATTGCGGACTTGCTCGCGCGCGGCGTGGTGCCGCACCGTCTGGCGTATGTGGAAATGGACCACCCCCTGCTCTACGGGCGCACGCTGGAGGCGCTGATTGCGCTGATTGAGTCCATCGCTCCGGACGGCGAGGGTGCGCGTTACCTGTTTTTTGACGAAATCCAGTCGCACAAGGACTGGGAAAAGCACTTGAAGCCGCTGGTTGACCACCGCCCGGACTTGCGCATTCTGGTCTCCGGCTCGGCAGCCGCCGCACTGAAGCGCCGCAGCACGGAATCGGGCGCCGGGCGCTTCACGGATTTTCTGCTGCCGCCGCTGACGTTTTCTGAATATCTTGATTTGCGCGGCGATGGCGAGCCGCCGATTTTTGAGGAATCGCCCGGCGTCTATGTGCTGCGCGACATCGCTCACCTGAATGCGCAGTTTGTGGACTACGTCAACTATGGCGGCTACCCGGAACTGGCGCTGTCCCCCACGGTGCGCACCAATCCGGGGCGCTTCGTCAAGTCCGACATCGTGGACAAAGTGCTGCTGCGCGATTTGCCGCAGCTCTACGGCATTCAGGACATTCAGGAACTCAACGCCCTGTTCACCATGCTGGCGTTCAACACCGCCGAGGAGGTTTCGCCCGAGCAATTGTCCAGGCGCAGCGGTGTGGCCAAAGGCACCATCAAGAAATACATTGAATATCTGGAAGCCGCGTTTTTGCTCCGGCGCGTATTCCGCGTTGACCAGGACGGCAGGCGCTACCAGCGCGAGCGCAATTTCAAGGTGTTTTTGACCAATTCCGCCATGTACACCGGGCTGTTTGGCGCGCAGGCGGCAGATGACGCCGCATTCGGGCATCTGGTGGAAACGGCGCTATTCGCGCAGCGCCTGCACGAAGACGCCTTCCTGCACTACGCCCACTGGGGCAGCGCGGATTGCGAGGTGGATTTGGTGGAATCGTCGCGCTCGTTCAAGCCCCTCACCGCACTGGAAATCAAGTGGAGCGACAAATACGCAGACAAACCCGAGGCGCTCAAAGGGCTGATGAAATTCGCCCGCGCCAACCGCCTGCCGCAGGTGTGGGCAACCACCCGCAGCCGCATCGCCGCGCAGGACAAAGGCGGCTGCGAAGTGCGCCAGTGGCCTGCTGCGGCGCTGGCGTTCCACTACGGCGTGTGCGCCGTGCAGGGGCGCTTGCCCGGTTTTGACGCGCAACTGGAGGCGCGCGCTGTGGCGCAATGAATAGGTGAGGTATGCAATATCATCCTGACCCTTATGCTTTTTGCACCAATCGCGACACGGGCGTTGCGTTGCACGCGGCTGTGGAGGCGGGGGAGCTTGCGCGCGTGCGCGCGCTGCTGGTTGCGGGCGCTTCGCCGGATACGCTGGATGAAAAACGCTGGACGCCGCTGATGCGCGCTGCGCGCGGCGGGCATTTGCTGCGTGCGCCGCGCGGTGCGCATCTGGAAATCATGCGCTTGCTGCTTTGCGCCGGGGCGCACGTCGCTGCCACAACGCCAAGCGGCTGGACGGCGCTGATGAGCGCTGCGCAGCATGGGCAGACGGATGCGGCGCGCCTGCTGCTGGAAGCGGGCGCTTGCGCCACGGCTGCGACCCGGGCGGGCGAGACGGCGCTGTTTTTCGCGGCGATGGGCGGGCATCTGGAAATTGTGCGTGCGCTGTTGGCGGCGGGGGCGGAGGTCAATGCGGCGACCAACTATGGCGTGACGGCGCTCATGGCCGCCGCACGCGGCGGGCGTCCACGTCGTAATCCTCGCGGTTCCCCGCACGCGGAATACGGGCACACCGAAGTGGTGCGCTTGTTGCTGGAAATGGGTGCCGATGCCCGTGCCGCCATAAGAAACGGCGAAACCGCGCTCATGTATGCCGCGTTCAGAGGGGACACAGAAGCCGTGCGCCTGCTGCTCGCTGCGGGTGCTGACCCAAACGCCACCACCGCTTGGGGCTGGACGCCGCTGATGTCTGCTGTTGAACGTGGGCGCACAGACGCTGCGCGCCTTTTGCTGGAAGCCGGTGCCAACCGCAACGCTGCCGATGACAGCGGCACGACGGTACTTACGCGCGCCACGTGGCATATGCAATGGAACCAAGATGCCAGCCTTGTGCGGCTGCTGCAAAAGGGGGCGGCGAAGGGGTAGCGCGCTGCGCGGCGCGGGCGGCGCTTAGCCGTGCAGCAAAAAAATCATGGGCTGGCGGGTGGGTAAGGAGGGGGGGTGTTTGCGCCAGTCGGCGATGGTTTGGGTGCGGATGTTTTCGCTGCTGCCGGTCAAATCGCAGGCGAGGCATAGCCGCGTGGCGGGGGCGCAGGTGGCGAGCAGGGTGGTGAGCAGGGCGTTGTTGCGGTAGGGGGTTTCAATAAAAATTTGCGTGCAGTCCTGTTTGCGCGAATCATTTTCCAGCGCCTTGATGCGGCGCTGGCGCTCGGCGGGGGCGATGGGCAGGTAGCCGTGAAAGTGAAAGCGTTGTCCGCCCAGACCGCTGGCCATGAGGGCGAGCAGGATGGAGGAGGGGCCGACCAGCGGGCGCACGGGGATGCCGAGTTGATGGGCGCGGGCGACGAGTTCGGCGCCGGGGTCGGCTACGGCGGGACAGCCGGCGTCCGAGAGCAAGCCGAGCGTGTGCCCTTGCAGGGCGGGGGCGAGCAGGGCGTCCAGCGCGGCGGCGGTGGGTTTTTGCGGCCAGGCGCTGATGTGGAGCGCGGCAATCGGGCCGGGGTGACCGAGGTGCTTCAAGTGGGCGCGGGCGGCCTTCGGGGTTTCCACGATGAAGTGGCGGATGGCGGCGAGCGTCTCTATATTGAACGCGGGCAGAAAACGCGCGGCGGGCGCTTCGGCCAGCGCCACGGGCAGCAAGACCAGCGGGGCGGGGGCGGCGTTCATGGCAACGCGACGCCCAGCGTGCGCAACATGTGCGCGAGGCGAATCAGGGGCAGACCGATGATGGCGGTGGGGTCGTCGCTGGCGAGCGCGTCCAGCAGGCTGATGCCCAGCGCCTCGGCTTTGGCGCTGCCGGCACAGTCCAGCGGTTGTTCCGCTTCTACGTAGCGGGCGATTTCGGCGTCGGTCAGCGTGCGAAAGCGCGCTTCGGTGGGGACGGTTGCTTGCAACACGCTGCCGTCTTGCTGGCGGAGGACGGCGATGGCGGTTTGAAACAGTACGGTTTGCCCGCTCATTTGCCGCAGTTGGGCGCAGGCGCGCTCCATCGTGCCGGGTTTGCTGAAAATTTCTTCCCCCATGTGGGCGACCTGGTCGGCACCGATGACGATGGCGGCAGGGTGTTGCGCGGCAATGGCTTGCGCCTTGGCGAGTGCAAGGCGGCTGGCGAGCGCGGCGGGCGCTTCACCGGGCAGGCGGGTTT
>JAFZMK010000067.1 GCA_017553285.1 Rhodocyclaceae bacterium | reverse complement strand
CACCGGCGAACATGAGGATGTCTGCGTCGGTGACGGTGCGCGCCATGGCGGCGCTCATGCCGACGGAAAGTTCTTCAAAGTCCAGACCTTTGTATTCGGAAAAATCACGGCTCATGAGGTTTGCTCCCGGCCAAACGGCCATTGGTTGAAAACCGACATTGTGCCAGCCTCGGGCAGCGTGGCACAAAGGCGTTCTGGGGATAATGTCAAAAAAAGTGTTTTTGCGGCCCGTTGCCGCCCGGCGGCGAGCACGGCGCGGTCGCGCGAGACAAGATGCGTGGCGCGCGCATCGCGGGCGATTTCGAGGAATTTCTGGTCGTCCGCATCGCGCACGCGCGGCAGCGGCGGGGCGTTTGGGGCGCGGGCGGGCAAGATTTCGCAGCGCGCGCGATAGCGGGCGAGCAGGGCGGTTTGCGCGTCGGCGGCAAGACCAAAATGCGCACGGGTGAGCACGTCCGCCAGCTCTTGCAGGGCGTCTTCGCGGGCAAACAGGCGCGTGGCCGGTTGCGTCAGCACGTTTGCCAGCGGCAGCAGGGCGGGGTCGTGAAAGTGCCAGAGGGCGAGGACGACGTTGGTATCGAGCACCAAGCGCCACGGCAACACGGGCGCGTTCATGTCGGCAGCCGCCCGCCGCTGATGCGCGCAATGCCTGCCAGATCGCGCGCGCTGTGTACGTCGACAAAACCGGCATCGGCAAGCAGCGCGCGCACCGCTTCACTTTGGTCAAAGCCGTGTTCCAGCCACAAACGCCCGCCCGCCGCCAGCCAGCGCGGGGCGTGCTGGACGATGTGGCGCAGCGCATCCAGCCCGTCAGCACCAGAGACCAGCGCGCGGCGTGGTTCAAAACGCACGTCGCCTTGCGACAAGTGCGGGTCGCCTTCGGCAACGTAGGGCGGATTGGCGACGATGGCGTGAAATGTTTGTCCGGCGGGCAGCGCGGCGAACCAGTCGCTATATACAAAGCGGATATTTGCACCGAGGCGCGCGGCGTTTTCCTGCGCCAGCGCCAGCGCCGCTTCGCTTTGTTCCACTGCCCACACCTGCCAGCGCGGACGCGCCAGCGCCAGACTGATGGCTACCGCGCCGCTGCCGGTGCCCAAGTCCAGCACGCAGGCGTCTGCGGGCAGACCGGCGGCAAGCGCGCATTCGATGAGCAATTCCGTTTCCGGGCGCGGTATCAACACCTGCGGCGAGACGTGCAGCCAGTGGCCGTAAAACTCGCGCCCGCCGACGAGATACGCCACTGGTTCGCCAGCGGCGCGGCGCGCGCACCATTGCGCGAAGGTGGCGGCTTGCTGCGCGGCAAGCGGTGCCTCATCATGGGCGATGAGGTCGGTGGCCGTGCAGCCGCAGGCGGCACACAGCAGTACGCGGGCGTCGATGGCATCAAGCTGGTAGTGTTGGCGGGCGTGGGCAAGCGCCTGGCCGCGTGTGAGGACGGGCGTCATGCCGCGAGTTCGGCCAGCAGGCTGGCTTGATGTTCCAGCACCAGCGCATCGAGCACTTCGT
>JAFZMK010000066.1 GCA_017553285.1 Rhodocyclaceae bacterium | reverse complement strand
TTTTCGCGAGGTGTTTGAGGGCGACCCTTCGCGCGTGCCGCTGTACAAATCCGTCTCCAAAGGCGTCGCCCCGGCGGGCATTGAGTATTACCTGCCGCTGTTTTTTGCGCAGACGGCCACGCTCTTTGACCATCTGCCGCCGTCGAGCGGCATTGTGCTGCACGGCGAGGTGGCTGCGGCGATGGAACAATTCTGGTGCGATACGGAATCGCGCTACGAGTTTCGCAAGGGCGAGCGGCAACATCCGGTGTTGGCACCCGCAGCGCTGTTTTTGCGCGCGGATGAATTGTTTTTGCGCCTGCGCGATTTTGCGTGTTTGACCTTGCCGCGCGCGGGCGGGCAGGACGAGACGTGCGAAGGGCGCTTGCCGCCGCTGGCCGTTGAGCGCAAGGCGGCAGACCCGTTCGCGGCGCTGCGTGCGTTCGTTGTTGATCGCCAGCGCAAGAAAAAGCGGGTCTGTCTGGTGGCGGAATCCGCCGGACGGCGGCAAACCTTGCTGGAAACCTTGCAGGCGCACGCGCTGGAAGCGGCGGCGTGCGCGTCGTTTGCGGAGTGTTTGACGCAGGATGCGCCGCTATTGATTACCGTCGCGCCGCTGGCAGCGGGTTTTGTGCTGGAACGCGCGGGTGTGGCACTGGTCACCGAAGCCGATTTGTATGAACACGGCGCGCGCGCGCGGCGCACGCGCGAGCGACACCGCGCGCAGTCGATGGAGGGCTGGCTGCGCGATTTGTCCGAACTCAAGCCCGGGCAACTGGTGGTGCACAACGCGCATGGCATCGGGCGCTATCTCGGTTTGACCTACATGAATCTGGGCGAGGGCGAGGCGGAGTTTTTGCATCTGCAATATGCCGACGAAGCCAGCCTGTACGTGCCGGTAGCGCAACTGCATGTGATTGCGCGCTATGCCGGTGCCGACCCGGAATCGGTGGCGCTGCACCGCCTCGGTTCCGGGCAATGGGAAAAGGCGCGGCGGCGCGCGGCGCAAAAGGCGCACGACACCGCCGCCGAATTGCTCGCGCTGTACGCCAAACGCGCCGCGCGCCAAGGTCATGCCTTCCAGTGCGAAGCGGCGGCTCTGGAGCATTTCGCCGCCGGTTTCGGTTTTGAGACCACGATGGATCAGCAAACCGCCATTGATGCCGTGCTGGAAGACCTGCGCGCGCCGCGCCCGATGGACCGGCTGGTGTGCGGCGACGTGGGCTTTGGCAAAACCGAAGTGGCGCTGCGCGCGGCGTTTGTCGCCGTCGCCGACGGCAAACAGGTAGCACTGCTCGCGCCTACCACGCTGCTCACCGAACAGCACTGGCGCACGTTCACTGACCGCTTCGCCGATTTTCCCGTCACCGTGGCCGAACTTTCGCGCTTTCGCAGCGCCCGCGAACAGGCGCAGGTGCTGGCCGATGCTGCCGAAGGCAAGGTCGACATCCTGATTGGCACGCACCGCCTGCTGCAAAAAGACGTGCGTTTTGCCCGTCTCGGGCTGGTCATTATTGACGAAGAACACCGCTTTGGCGTGCGGCAAAAAGAAAACCTCAAAGCCCTGCGCGCCAGCGTGGACGTGCTCACGCTCACCGCCACGCCGATTCCGCGCACGCTTGGGCTGGCGCTGGAAGGGCTGCGCGAATTTTCCGTCATCGCCACCGCGCCGCAAAAGCGTCTGGCCATCAAAACTTTTGTCCAGCCCTGGTCGCGTTCGCTGGTGCGCGAAGCCGTGCTGCGCGAATTTCGCCGTGGCGGGCAGGTCTATTATTTGCACAACGACGTTGCCAGCATTGAGCACAAACGCGAAATGCTCGCCGAACTCTTGCCCGAAGCGCGCATACTCGTCGGCCACGGACAAATGGCCGAACGCGAACTGGAACAGGTGATGAACGACTTTACCCACCAGCGCGCCAATCTTTTGCTGTGCACGACGATTATCGAAACCGGCATCGACATCCCCACCGCCAACACCATCCTCATCGACCGCGCCGACCGCTTTGGTCTTGCGCAACTGCACCAGCTACGCGGGCGCGTCGGGCGCAGCCACCACCAAGCCTACGCCTATCTCTTCACCGACCGCGACGCCAAGCCCACCGCGCAGGCGCAAAAGCGGCTGGAAGCCATCGCCGCCATGGAAGAATTGGGTTCCGGCTTTTATCTCGCCATGCACGACCTGGAAATTCGCGGCGCAGGGGAAATTCTGGGCGAACACCAATCGGGCGAAATTGGTCAGATTGGTTTTTCGCTGTACAGCGAAATGCTCAGCCGCGCCGTAAAAGCGTTGCGCAAGGGCGAAACACCCCGGCTGGAAGAACCCTTTGAGGCGCTCACCGAAATTCGCCTCGGCGAACCTGCGCTGCTGCCCGCCGACTATTGTCCGGACGTAGAAGAACGGCTCACGCTCTACAAACGGCTGGCCGATTGCGACAGTCGTGATGCCATCGACGCGATTTATGAAGAATTTATCGACCGCTTCGGCCTGCCGCCCGACCCCGCGCGCACCTTGCTGGAAACGCACCGCCTGCGGCTGATTTGCGAGCGCGTGCAGCTTGCCAAAGTCGAAGCCACCGCCACCCGCATCCGTCTGGAATTTGCGCAAAACGCCCCGGTCGACCCCGCTGCCGTGCTGGTGCTGATTCAGCAAAACCCGCGCACCCACAAACTGGAAACCCCCACGCGGCTTGCACAAACCGGCGACTTCCCCGACGTCCCCTCCCGCATACAAGCCATCCACACCCTGCTGCAACAGGTGCTGGAAAGCCACGCGGTGCCGTAAATCGCCCGTGCGCAGTTGCGGCGCTTTTACGGGCGCACGCCCTCAGGCGCTTTCGCCGTTTGCTGGCGGCGTGTGTGCGGTGGGTACGAGCGTGGCAAAACCCTGTGCTGCCAGCAGACGCACGGCTTGCTGGTCAAACGAGGCAAACACGGAAGGCGTGCCGGCAAGCTGGCTGCCGGTGTGCTGGATAACGCCGTCGGCAAAGTCGCCACCGGCATCGAGCATTCGCAGACCGGCGTGGACGGCTTTTTCATCAAAAACAATGTTTTCCAAATCCAGCAGGCAGCGCAAGGCATCAGCAATTTCCCTGCGGGTTTTTTCTTTGCGCAACACCCAGCAGAATTCGCAAAACACCATCACGGGGATGACGAAGCGTTCCGCTTCACCCGCAACTTTGAGCGCAGCCTGCGTCTGCTGCGCGTTGTCATCCTTGCCGATAATGCGCAGAACGACGTTTGTATCGGCGACCACAATCATTGCAAACCCCGCTGTCCGTGTTCGGCGTAGGCGCTGGCAATGCTTGCCTGTATTTCTTCCAGAGGCGCGTCGGCAATGTGGACATCGCCAAGAATGGCACGCATTTTGTGGCGCACTTCGTGGATGGAAAGTTTCTTGCCTGCTGCTGCGATGCGCACGCTGCCATCCTGCTGTCTTGAAACTTCCACCTTGCCGCCCGGCAGGGCGCCGATGGATGCCATGATGTTTCTGTCCAGAACGCATTGTCCGTCTGCCGTCAGTGTCAGTTCCATTGTGGTTCTCCTTGTGTTTGTCGCGCTGCTGCGCGTTGCCATCATACGCGCTAACGCTGGCAGTGCGGGCAGTAGTAGGTGCTGCGACGGGCGTGTTGGGTGTGGCGGATGGGGGTGGCGCAGCGCGGGCAGGGCAGACCCGTGCGGTCATAGACGGCGTAACTTTGCTGGAAATAACCTGGGCGACCTTCGCCGCTGACAAAATCGCGCAAGGTGCTGCCGCCGGCGGCAATCGCGTCGCGCAAGGTTGCTTGCACGGCGTCGACCAAGGCGGCGAGGCGGGCAGGGCGGATGCGTCCGGCGGCGGTGTTGGGGTGGATGCGGGCGCGAAAGAGGCTTTCAGAAGCGTAAATGTTGCCGACACCGACGACGTTTTGCTGGTCCATGAGAAACGGCTTGATGGCGGTGCGCCGCCCGCAGGCGCGTTCGCGCAGGTATGCGGCGTTGAACTGCGCCGTCAGCGGTTCGACGCCAAGATGGGCAAAGAGCGGATGCGTGGCTTCGTCCAGCGCGCCCGCGTGCCAGAGCACGAGGCCAAAGCGGCGCGGGTCGCGCAGGCGCAGGGTCTGCCCGCTGGCCAGTTGCAGGTCAACGTGTTCGTGGGCGACGGCAGCTTGCGCGGCGGGCACCAGACGCAGACTGCCGGACATGCCCAGATGCACGATAAGCGTGCCGTGCGCGAAGCGAAACAGCAGGTATTTTGCGCGCCGTTCAATGTCGCGCAAGGTGTGGTCGCGCAGGATTTCGGGCAGGCGCGCATCAATGGGCTGGCGCAGGCGCGGTGTGCGCACGGTAACGGCGGCAATGCGCTGACCTGCGGCGTGCGGCAACAGGGCGCGGCGGGTGGTTTCGACTTCGGGCAGTTCGGGCATGAGGGGCGAGGGCGGGGAAAGTGTGGCGAAAATGCGAAAAAGAGGTGGGAAAATACGTGCCAGAAGCGGTGCGAAGGAAGAAAAAGCGTTATCCTGCATCACTTTGTGTCGACCGCGCCGAAATGGCGGCGGCGGCGCGATTTCCAGTCTTGGCGCGGGTGCAGTTTATGCGTGTTTCGTCTTCTCGTGGTCTGCTGTTTTCGCTGGCACTGCTGTCGCTGGGCGTGGCGTTGCCGTCGTTTTCGTGGGCAGAAGGCGTGGAAGAAGTGCGGGAAGTGCCCGAGTCGCTGCGTCCGGATGTGCTGTATCTGCTGCTGTTGGGCGAAATTGCCGGTTCGCGCGGGGAATTGGGCGTGGCAACGCAGGCGTATTTGCAGGCGTCCAACGAAACGCACGATGTGCGCGTCATCCGTCGTGCCGCGCAAATGGCAATCGCCGCGCGCGATTTGCGGGCAACGGCCAGTGTCGCGCAACTCTGGATGCAGTTGGACCCGCAATCGGAAGATGCGCGCCTGCTGCTGGAGAGCGTGCAGGCGGGCGGTGACCAGCGCATCAATCAGATTCAGTTTGAAATCGCCCGTGTGCTGGCCAATAACTCGCAGCGGCTGGAAGCCAACTTGCTGGGGCTGAATGCCGCTTTTGCCGGTGTGCGCGACAAAACCCAGGTGCGCACCCTCATCGAGCGGCTGACCGCGCCGTATGCAAACGAACCCGCCGCTTACGTGGCGCGGGCGCAGGCGGCGGAAAGTCTGGGGCAGGTCAGCGAGGCAGACAAACAAATCGACCGCGCGCTGCAACTGCGCCCGCAGTGGGAGCCGGCGGTGATGTTGAAGGCGGAATATCTCGCCAAGCTGGGCGATGTGCCGGGGGCGCTGGCGTTGCTGCAATCGACCCTGAAAGAAAACCCCGAACAAATGGGCACCCGCGCGGTGTATGCGCATCTGCTCGCGGCTGCCGAGCGCCTGAAAGAGGCGGAAGCCGAGTTTCGCGTGCTGATGCAGCACGTGCCCGACAACGTACAGGTGCGCATGGCGCTGGCGGACGTGCTGGCGCGCGATGGTCGCCTGCCCGAAGCCCGTCAGCAACTGGATGAAGTGCTGCGCCTGCATCCGGAAGAAGAAAACGCCATCTGGTTTGCGCAAGGCGGTCTTGCCGAACGGCAAAACCGGCTGGAAGACGCGCGGCGCGCCTATGCGCAGGTCAAACCCGGCGAAGGCTATTTTGATGCGCAGTTGCGCATTGCCGTGGTGATGGGGCGTCAGGGCAAGGTGGCGCTGGCGCGCGAGCATCTGCACAAGCTGGAGGTGCAGGAAGACGAACAGCGCCGCCGCGCCTTGCTGGTCGAAGTAGGCATTTTGCGCGCCGCGCACAAATACGCGGATGCGCTCTTGCTGCTGGACGATTCGCTCACCGAGACGCCCGAAGACACCGAACTGCTCTACGAAGCCGCCATGCTGGAAGAAAACCTGCAACGCTACGAGCAGATGGAAGCGCACGTGCGCCGGATACTGGCGCTGGAGCCAGACAACGCGCACGCCTACAACCTGCTGGGCTATTCGCTGGCAAACCGCAACGACCGGCTGGATGAAGCCGCCGATCTGATTGAGCGGGCAAGCGCGCTGGAACCAGACAGCGCGCACATTCTCGACAGTCTGGGCTGGGTGCGTTTTCGGCAGGGCAATCTGCGCGAGGCAGAGCACTATCTGCAACTGGCCTTTGCGCGCGAACCGGATGCGGAAATCGCCGCCCATCTGGGCGAAGTGCTTTGGGTGCAGGGGCGGCGCGAGGAAGCCAAAAAGCTGTGGTATTCCTCGCTGGAAGCGAACCCGGATAGCGGCGTGCTGCGCGCCACCATGCACCGGTTGCTGACGCCGTGAGGCGCGCGGCGCGTTTTTCGCTGTGGATGGCTTGCGGCTGCGCGGCGCTGCTCGCAGGCTGCCAGAGCCTGCCTGCGGATGAAGCGGGCGCGGATGCACTCGTCGCCGTCCGCCCGCAAGCGGCTGCCTTTTCGCTTTCCGGGCGTCTGTCTGCCAGCGATGGCGTGCGCAAGGCCGCCGGACGTTTTTCCTGGGAACACGCGCCAGCGCGCGAAGCCTTCACCGTGCTCTCGCCGCTGGGGCAGGTGATGGCGCAAGTTTCTGCCGACGCCAATCAGGCCGTGTATCGCGATGCCGAAGGCGAAACCCTGTATGCGCCCGATTTGCAAAGCCTGCTGCCCAATTTGCTGGG